>NZ_JBNUPI010000053.1:0-513 GCF_050409505.1 Facklamia sp. P12937 | reverse complement strand
GACAACCCACGTTTGAAGATGTGACACCAGAAGGAGTAATAGACTATACTAAGCCAGGTAAATACATCGGTTTAGTGAAAGTTACTTATCCAGATGGTTCGTTTGAAATATTTGAAGTTCCAGTTATTGTTTCTGTCTCAGATTCAGAAAATGATGGAGATAATGGTGATCCAAATATCCCTGAAAAATCTGATGATTCACCTTCCAAAGCTGGAGTTTTACCGAATACGGGAGAGTCTGATCAACTTGTTCTGTTTTCAGGTGCTGCTCTTTCAATATTAAGTGGATTAGGATTAATTGCAGTAGGAGGCAGAAAAAAAGAAGAAAATTAAGATGTTTGAACGATTTGTAATAAAACTATTCAAATTTTAAAATCAAGGTGATAATATTTTGGCTCTATGTCAAATAGGGTTGATGCTATCCAAGGAGATTAAGCAACTAACGGTTGCTTGGTCTCCTTTTCTTGTGTGCCCAGCATGGGCACAATCTAATGGGTGAAAGTCCCTAGTCTGC
>NZ_JBNUPI010000052.1:0-584 GCF_050409505.1 Facklamia sp. P12937 | reverse complement strand
ACAAAAGTTCATAACCTGCTTGGGATGACTCCGGAGTTCGTGAGGTTTCAGGTGATCATACAGCTTGACATCCAAAGCAGGGTGTTTCTGAGCTGAAAGGGAGTGCTGAGAAAACAGTAATAACCTGGACCTTCCTGCAGAGCCCGGTGATGGGGAGGTGACAGTCTGTTGTTGCAAGGTGGGGTAGGGTGCTCTGAGCCTGAGAGCTTTGGGTTGGGAAGAGGCTTGCCACTTGAGGCCATTGGTTAGCATAGATCAACTAAGATCATGGCATCCGGTCCCATCACTTCATGGAAAATAGATGGGGAAACTGGCTGACTTTATTTTTCTGGGCTCCAAAATTACCGCAGCTAGTGATTGCAGCTATGAAATTAAAAGACACTTGCTCCTTGGAAGAAAGCTATAGTCAAACTATATAGCCTATTACAATGCAGAAACATGACTTTGCCCACAAAGGTCCATATAGTCAAAGCTATGGTTTTTCCAGTAGGCAAGTATGGATGTGAAACCTGAACAATGAAAAAGGCTGAGTCCCTAAAAATTGATGCCTTTGAACTGTGGTGATGTAGAAGACTCTTGAGAGT
>NZ_JBNUPI010000051.1:0-660 GCF_050409505.1 Facklamia sp. P12937 | reverse complement strand
GAATCTGTCTGTCAATGCAGGGGTCACAGTTTCCATCCCTGGTCCAGGGATGTGGACCTGGTCCACATGCTGGGAAGCACCTAAGCCCCACAACTACTGAGCCCACACTTCAGAGCCTGCGCGCTGCAGCTACTGAAACCTGAGTGCCCAGAGCCTGTGCTCCACAACAAGAGAAGCCATCACGATGAGAAGCCCATGTACCGCAACTATAGTGTAGCCCCCACTTGATGCGGCTAGAGGAAAGCCCGAGCAGCAGTGAAGACTCAGCACAGCCAAAAGTAAGTAAGCAAATAAAGTTTTTTTGCATGTACACCCGTGGTGGATTCATGTCAATGTATGGCAAAACCAATACAGTAAAGTTAAAAAATATATATATATATATATAAAGAAAAATGGGTAGCGTGGGGAGTGTGGAAGAGACCTCTGCTCCCCCATGTTCAGAGCAGCATTACTCACGAGAGCCACAGTACAGCTTAAGTGTCCATCAATGGATGATTAAAGAAAATATGCTATATACATACAATGGAACATTGCTGCTGCTACTGCTGCTAAGTTGCTTCAATCATGTTCGACTCCTTGAAACGCTATGGACTGTAACCAGGCAGGCTCCCCTGTCCATGGGATTCTCTAGGCAAGAATACTGGAGTGGGTTGCCATTTC
>NZ_JBNUPI010000050.1:0-662 GCF_050409505.1 Facklamia sp. P12937 | reverse complement strand
TATTAATAGGTAAATAACCAAACAAAACAGATTAAAAGGAGCCATTAACTATGAGTTATAACCATCTTACAATAGAAGAGAGAGCTTGTATTTATCAATTTTAAATTTAAGAAGGAGTATCATAAAAATTGCCAAAACATTAAGAAGATCTCTTAGTACAATTTCAAGAGAAATAAAAAGCAATTCTTCAAACATTAAGGTTCGTAGACGAAAAGAGAGACATAGAAAAAGCAAGTATTGTTTTGTAACACTGGCAGAAAGAAGATCCAGATATTACATAGCGATATTATTAGAAAATAGAAAGTCGGAAAATATCACATCGGCAATCATTAATGCGCTAAAAGATCTTGTAAAAATAATAACATTTGACAGAGGCGAAGAATGTTCAGAATTTGAGCAAACAGAAGAGGAATTAGGCTGTAAGACATATTTCTATGATCCTTAGTGTGCTTGGCAAAAGGTACAAATGAAAACAGCAATGAGCTTTTAAGAGAGTTTTATCCTAAAGGTCTAGAGTTGTCAAAAGTAAGTAAAGATGGTTTACACTATAACCTAGAGTTAATGAAAAATAGACCAAGGAAAGGTATAAAATATAAACCACCTAAAGAAGAACTTTTTAGTTTCTTACTATCGGTGTTGCATTTGATTGGACAATTCGTCAA
>NZ_JBNUPI010000049.1:0-820 GCF_050409505.1 Facklamia sp. P12937 | reverse complement strand
GTAGAATCGTTCCCCATCTTCTCGGTGACTTCTTTCAACTATGCCGTTCTGCCATGGAGAATAGGGACGGGTCTTGAGATACTCTATCTCCTTACTCTCTAATATCTCCTCAAAGATGGTTAGTTTATCGGTAACATCTGGATCATTGGTAAATTCACGCCCATTATCTGTTTGAACCTTCGTGATATCAAAGCCTAGACACGCTTCTAACTCTAATAAAAATAAAGCGGTATTGGTGACCGTTTTTTCATCCACAATCTCACAGTAGCGTTTGCGCGAATACTCATCGATCGCTGTGATTTGATAATAACGAATGCCTTTCGAATCAAACTTAAGACAATGCATGGGCACATATTTGATATCGATTTGTACCTTTTCGCCTGGATAAGTTACTTGGGTCGGTTTCCATCTAGACTTGGGATATTTTTTCTTAGCATCCGCTACGCTCTTATTCCAACCCTGCTCACGAATCTGTTTGCACATACTATCATAACTACGTGAATAACCTTCACGCTGACATTGAACATAAACTTCCGCGAGCCCTTCATGACCATAGCGTTGATATTTTGCTTTAATTATTTGTAGTTCGTTATCGGTATGCTGATTAGGGTGTGAGTGAGGACGTCGTGATTGATTTCTTATACTCTCCCAACTTCCGTCATATCGATCACGCCAACGTTTTACATTTTGTCGAGACGTATGATAACGCCGAGCTGCTGCTGCATTATTATCATGTTCGATGGCATACTCTACAATTCTTTTTCTTAATCGCATTTCTTCTGTTATAATATTTTTCATGGGAGCTTCCTTTCGCTAAGTT
>NZ_JBNUPI010000048.1:0-876 GCF_050409505.1 Facklamia sp. P12937 | reverse complement strand
CCCCAAAAGTTCGAGTTAAAAACTAACTTTTGGGGGTCCTTTTATGTCTAAAAATAGGCTTCTGAATTGAAAATGAAAGTGATTGAAGGGTGTTTAGAAGGATAATTAGGTTACTAGGCTTTAACAAAAAATAGGGGATTCCTTCACCTTCTTTAGTCAAGAATCGGGTTTACACTTATAAAAGATAGGGGGCAAATGGGTTAAAAGCAATTCAAGGAAAAGCAGATTATTCTTTAGATTTTTAAGCTGAATGTTTTACACTTTAAGCAAAGAATAGCTGCTTCCTATAAAGAAACGGCAATCGCCTTTAACCTTACGAATCCATCAATGCTAGCTAATTGCAAAGGCGTTTATCTTGAAGGGGATTCTAAAGCTCTGAATAGACCGATAGAAAGGCCGCCCAAAGTGGTAAAGAAACTTAATAAAAACGGACTTCGTCAAAAGAATAAAGTTACTGATGATTCTGAATTAGAAGAAAAGACTCAACAAATATTTCACGAACTCTATGAAACCTATAGTTATCGACGAATTACGGCTGAATTATACAAAACACACCATCAAAAAATTGACCCTAAAAAAGCTTTACGAATCATGAATAAGCTCGGCTTAAAACTTACAAAATTCTGGCGAAAGTCACGTCGCTATAGCTCTTACAAAGAAACAATTGCTCCCAACCCCCTCAATCGTCGCTTTAGTGCAAAATATCCTCTTCAAAAATTAATCGCTGATGTGACAGCGTTCAAGACAGCCGATGAGCAGAAAATGTATTTAAGGCCTATTATGGAGAACCACTGACAAGTTATAAGAAACTGATGAATAAGATTAATCAATATATTCACCACTATAATCATAGAAGAATAAAACAAAAATTGAGCG
>NZ_JBNUPI010000047.1:0-973 GCF_050409505.1 Facklamia sp. P12937 | reverse complement strand
GTGGGACATTTTGATTTGTGTTCTCTTGAGACATTATCATTTACGTTTAACAAATATTGGTTTAGAATTGATTATTGTGATTGACAAGCTGTCTTTTCTTAAGTATAATTTATTTTGTCGTTTTAGAGGTGATATATATGAAATGGACCCTTCGTCAATTACGTGAGGCCTGTCGTGACGGCATCTATTCTTTTGATGAGCGAATAGATATCCAATCACAAATAAGTGAACGCAAGTCGGATATAATCCACATAGATGAAGTGCATTCTAAGGGATACTTCCTTTTGCGTGATGAAGAGTTTGTGCTCCACTGCCAATTTGATGTGGACGTGACATTGCCTTCAACTCGTAGTTTGAAGCCTGTAGTTGTCCCTTTATCAATAAAGGTGAGAGAACGCTACGTTGATAAAAGTTTAGACTTTAATGCTCAAGACTATGAGGAAACCACTATTGTTCTTGAACATGACTATATTGACCTCGCAGCGTCTGCTGTTGATAATATTCTTTTGAATATTCCAAGACAAGTCATTGCAGAGGATGATACAGATCTTCCTTCAGGCAAAGACTGGACAGTCGTAACCGAAGAAGAATATAATCTTCAAAACCAAGCAGAAGAGGATCAAGTTGATCCAAGATTTGCAGCCTTAAAAACGTTATTATCAGACCAAGATAAATAATGGTCATCAACTACCAGGAGGTGTAAAACATGGCAGTACCAAAAAGAAGAACATCTAAAGCAGTAAAAAGAAAGCGTCGTACTCACTTCAAATTAAACGTACCAGGAATGAATCCTTGTCCTGAGTGTGGCGAAATGAAATTAAGCCACCGTGTATGCGGTAATTGTGGTTTCTACGCAGGAAAAAATGTAGAACAAGTAGCAAAATAATAACAAGAAAGATCGGTTAATCGGTCTTTTTTGGCTCTATGTCCAATAGGGTTGATGCTATCCAAGGAGATTAAGCAATTAACGGTT
>NZ_JBNUPI010000046.1:0-996 GCF_050409505.1 Facklamia sp. P12937 | reverse complement strand
CTCAAACAACGACTACTGTAACAAATGGACAAGATGGAGCAGATGGTCAAGATGGGGCAGATGGACAAGATGGAGCAGATGGAAAATCACCAACTGCTACAGTCGTAGATAATGGAGACGGTACTCATACCATTACAATCGTTAATCCAGATGGAAGTGAAACAACGACTGTTGTCAACGACGGTAAAGATGGCAAAGCGCCAACTGCTACAGTCGTAGATAATGGCAATGGTACTCATACCATTACGATTACCAATCCAGATGGCACTCAAACAACGACTACTGTAACAAATGGTGCAGACGGCAAAGACGGAGTAGATGGTAAATCACCAACCATCAAGCAAACCCCACTCAAAGATCAAGATGGTAATGTTATAGGAGTAACTATTACCATTACAGACAGTGACGGAAAAGTGACAACTGAAAACATCTTAAATGGCAAAGATGGTCAGACGCCTAAGGTTGAGGTAACACCTGGAAAAGATACAGAAGGTAATTCGGGCTATACCATTATCATTACGAAGCCAGATGGTTCCACACAAGAAGTTTTTGTAAAAGATGGTAAAGACGGTAAGGATGGTAAAGATGGAGTGGATGGTAAATCACCAACCATCAAGCAAACCCCACTCAAAGATCAAGATGGTAATGTTATAGGAGTAACTATTACCATTACAGACAGTGACGGAAAAGTGACAACTGAAAACATCTTAAATGGCAAAGATGGTCAGACGCCTAAGGTTGAGGTAACACCTGGAAAAGATACAGAAGGTAATTCGGGCTATACCATTATCATTACGAAGCCAGATGGTTCCACACAAGAAGTCTTTGTAAAAGATGGCAAAGATGGTAAGGATGGTAAAGACGGTAAGGATGGTAAAGACGGTGAATGTGGAGTGTGTCCAATACCAGATCCAGATCCAACGCCAGATCCAGATCCAACACCAGATCCAGATCCAACGCCAGATCCAGATCCAACGCCAGATCCAGATCCAACAC
>NZ_JBNUPI010000045.1:0-1028 GCF_050409505.1 Facklamia sp. P12937 | reverse complement strand
ATTCTGACTAAATGTGGTGCAATGGAGAAGAGAATGTCAAACCACTTCAGTATTCTTGCCTTGAGAACCCCATGAACAGCATGAAAAGGTAAAAAGTCACTGAAAGATGAAGTACCCAGGTTAGTAGGTGCCCAATATGCTACTGGAATAGAGTGGATAAATAACTCCAAAAAGAATGAAGAGACAGAGCCAAAGCAAAAACAACACCCAGTTGTTGATGTGAGTGGTGGTGGAAGTAAAGTCTGATGTTGTAAAGAACATTGCATAGAAATCTGGAATGTTAGGTCCATGAATCAAGGTAAATTGGAAGTGGTAAAACAGGAGATGGCAAGAGTGAACATCGACATTCTAGGAATCAGCGAACTAAAATGGACTGGAATGGGTGAATTTAACTCAGATGACCATTATATCTACTACTGTGGGCAGGAATCCCTCAGAAGAAATGGAGTAGCCATCATGGTCAACAAAAGAGTCTGAAATGCAGTACTTGGATGCAATCTCAAAAATGACAGAATGATCTCTGTTCGTCTCCAAGGCAAACCATTCAATATCACAGTTATCCAAGTCTATGCCCCAACCAGTAATGCTGAAGAAGCTGAAGTTGAACGGTTTTATGAAGACCTACAAGACCTTTTAGAACTAACACCCAAAAAAGATGTCCTTTTCATTATAGGGGACTGGAATGCAAAAGTAGGAAGTCAAGAAACACCTGGAGTAACAGGCAAATTTGGCCTTGGAATGCGGAATGAAGCAGGGCAAAGACTAATAGAGTTTTGCCAAGAAAATGCACTGGTCATAGCAAACACCCTCTTCCAACAACACAAGAGAAGACTCTACACATGGACATCACCAGATGGTCAACACCGAAATCAGATTGATTATATTCTTTGCAGCCAAAGATGGAGAAGCTCTATACAGTCAACAAAAACAAGACCAGGAGCTGACTGTGGCTCAGATCATGAACTCCTTATTACCAAATTCAGACTTAAATTGAAGAAAGTAGGGAAAACCACTAGACCATTCAGGTA
>NZ_JBNUPI010000044.1:0-1399 GCF_050409505.1 Facklamia sp. P12937 | reverse complement strand
TTGGCTCTTTGTCAAATAGGGTTGATGAGTAGGTGAGGTAACCGACTGGTTACTTCACCTCTTTTTTTACAGATCAACAATTATTATAAGCGCATGAATGATCGACCGGTTTTATTATGAGATAAATTGTCAAAAAGCAACCGACGTAGATGATTGATTGGGCAAGTATAAGCGCATCATCAATAAAATTCTATTTTTAAAATGTGAATAATTACGATAGCCATAGGCATTTCGTTTCAGCACCTTGATTTTATTGTTTAGCCCTTCAATTGGGCCATTCGTTAAGGTTGAATAGTTAAAGGTGTTTTGAATAAAAGTGTGATAGCGTTTAAAGGTTCTTAAAACGGTCTTTAATTTTTTTGAAACGGGTAATGTTAGGCCATAGTTGACCCAAAACTCAAATCGATCGATTCGAAGGTCTTGAAGGGCTTCTCTTAAATGATGAACGACCTCGTAAGTGACTTTTAATTCGCTACTTGATGCTAATAAATAATCAACGATACCACTGGTGTTTGTGATCCAATCAAATAATCGATAGCGCTGATAAGTAGTGGTGTGTAATTTATTTCTTGGTGTCATGATTAGGCGCCAGTAGCGTTTATGTTTATTGTACAGTCGATTGTCTTTGTTTCGGAAGGTGTTCATCACATGAATTCGTGTCCGATTCAGCTCACGATTTAAAGCTTGAATGAGATGGAATTTATCAATAATAATTTGTGCTTTTGGAAAAACTTTTTGAATTAAATCCATATACGGTCGGTACATATCAATCGTTATCGTTTGAACCGATTGACGGGTTTCCAACGGAAATTGTTGAAAATAACGGATTAATGAAGACTGTTTGCGATCAAAGAACAAATCAACTAATCGATGCGTTTTAGCGTCACAGTAAATGAAACTCATCGCAGCATCAATCGTTCGAACACTTTTAAATTCATCAAAACAAAGGTGTTGTGGTAAGGAATGTAGCGGTTTGAATTGAAGGTGCTGTGCCATTTGATTCGTCACACGACGGACTGTATGAATCGATACATGCACCAGTTGAGCGATATAAGTTTCTGATATCGTATGTGTTAACTGATCAGCGATATATCGTTTCAAATGATTAGATAGATGACAGTGACGAGCGACTTCAGGCGTTTGAGCGGTAAAGGATGAGTGACAAGATTTACAGTAATAACGCTGTTTTTTTAAATCTAAATAAGTGGGATAACCTGCCATCGGTATTAATTGAATGCGCGATGTACGAGAGCCATTTTTAACGATTGAATAGTTAATTGCTGATTGCCCACAACAAGGGCAATGACTAATAGGCTCTATTAATTGACCCGTTAATAAGAAAGATAAACGGCCTTTAATCGAAATTTTTGAAAATTTTTGGTCATTAATTGTGATGTTT
>NZ_JBNUPI010000043.1:0-1554 GCF_050409505.1 Facklamia sp. P12937 | reverse complement strand
ATTGTTTGCGTTTCTGAGTAACTGTCCCGCGTTTCACTTTTGTATGAATGGTCTGAGGTGAACGTCCGAGTAACCGAGTGATTGCTCGGTTTGAGCCATGTGGAGTCTGCTATTCTATGTCTGTGTTGTTACTACATAGATTAGCAGACTCACTGGCTCTTTTTCTAATTTATATGGCTAAGTTCATTTTACAATTCACCAAAACTTAATATTAGAAGAGTCACCTCATCTTTAAGAAGGGGTAATTGAATTTTAAACTAACTCTTGCATTACAAGGTAGCTAGCTGTATAATAATCTTAAAATACTATGTAATACAAGATAGTGAATTCGTTCTGTAAAAGGAGGGGTAATTTGTCTTCTACACAAATGTTAAAAGGAGTCATTGATGGATGCATTCTGATGATTATAAAAAATAAAGAAGTATATGGTTATGAACTGGCAGAAAAATTATCCCGTTATGGTTTTCATTCGATGAGTGAGGGTACGATCTATCCTTTATTAATGCGAATGAAAAGAGAGGGTTTAGTATCATCGACACTAAAAAAATCCACAGCAGGTCCCAAAAGGAAATATTATTCCCTGACTGAAAAAGGCGCAGATGAATTGGATCATTTTATTAAGCGCTGGGAAAACCTTCAAAGTAGCGTTAACAAGGTTTTAAATAGAGAGTCGTACACGGATAGTGATAAAGGAGATGGAACAAATGGAAAATAATACTCAACTATCGAAACAAAGTAAAGAGTTTTTAGAAAATCTAACCGTATACTTAGTTTCTAAAGGTAAGGAAACGAATGAGATTGAGGAGATAGTTAGTGAGTTAGAAGATCATCTCATACAAGCTGAAGGCCAAGGGAAGCCGATTGAGCATATTATTGGTTCGTCGCCTAAAGATTATATGAGGTCAATAGCCAATGAAATGTTAGTTGATCACCGTTCTGCTATTAAGAATATTATTGGCATTATGGTTGCATCCTATTCTTTCATTATCTTACCTAATTTGATGAGAGGCGAATTCTCTTTTTCGATTCTAGAGATTATGGGTCATTTAGTTATTGCTGGAGCATTTATTGTTGCAGTGCTTGCTGCTTTTAGAAATATTATTCCAGCTAGATTATCAGACAAAATGAAGTATTTAGTATTTGCTATTATTTCACTTGTAACTATAGCTGCCTATGTTGCTTTATATTATGTAGATAGTATGACTCAAACACCAGTTATAACATTAGACTCCACCGTCAGCCTTCTCATTGGGTCTATCATGGTTTTGAACTTAATTTTATTATCAATTTGGTCCAAAACAGCGGTTTTACTCGTAACACTTTTGTTAATTACACTACCAGAATATCTTTTAAACCTATCGCCTCTTCCCTACGAGTTAAAGCAAATTTTAACTTTGATTATTATGATAGGAGGATTTGCACTGTATGCTTGGTTTGTTTTAAAAAGATAAATTATCATAACAAGTGTAACACTCAATAAACGCAGAGTTCATTAGCTATATTAATAGGTAAATAACCAAACAAAACAGATTAAAAGGAGCCATTAACTATGAG
>NZ_JBNUPI010000042.1:0-1782 GCF_050409505.1 Facklamia sp. P12937 | reverse complement strand
AAAAATAGGGTGGAAGGAAGTGTTTTTCTTCCATCCACCCTATTTATTATAGAACTTTAAAAGCAGAGTAGGAAAGCAGAGCCAAGTAAAATAATGGATTGTGTAATTGAAATAAATTGGATATGAATTCAAAGCTTTGTTGTAAATACACTAATAAAAGTATATAATATAAGTGTAAATGCAACAAGGAGATGAATATAATGAATCATAGAAAGCAAATTGAAAGACATCTTAAAAAGTCAGGTGGTATTATAACATCTACTTATTGCAGAGAAAATAATATACCTACAGTATATTTAAGTAGACTAGTAAAAGAAGGAAAATTGTTTAGAGTTCAAAAAGGAATATATATTACTAAAGATGGTGATTATGATGACTACTATTTTTTTCAATATCAGTATAAAAAGGCAATATTTTCCTATGAGACAGCTTTGTTTATACTTGGAGTAACGGACAAAATTCCATGGATAATGGATGTTACAGTTTACAATGGCTATAAATTTAATGAAAAGCAAGATACACTTAATGTTAATTATGTAAAAAAATCTATTTATGACTTAGGCATTATCCAGAAAAAGACAATGTTTGGAAATACTGTTAATGTTTATTCCTACGAAAGAACACTTTGTGATTTTATTTCTAACAAAGAAAAAATGGATGTTGAAGTTTATGTAAAACTCATTCGTTCATATTCTAAATATAAGGATAAGGATATACATTCTCTTTATGAAATAGCAAGAAAAATGGGAATAGAAGATAAAGTAAAGGAAGTTATGGAGGTGGTATATGAATAAAGCAAAACTAACCGCTATTTGTCACAAGATAAGCAAAGAAACTGGACTTCCATTTAATTCAGTAATGCTATATTATTTTTTGGAAAGCATATTAAAAAAATTATCACAGAGTAAATATCATGAAAACTTTGTTTTTAAAGGAGGTTTTCTTCTATCTAATGTAGTAGGTATAGATTCAAGAAGTACAGTAGATATAGACTTTCTTTTGAGAAATATGCACTTATCAGAAGAAAATATATTAAAAATATTACAAGAAGCACTGGAAACAAAATCTTCAGATGATATATTCTATAAAACACATGGAATAAGTACAATTAAGGAAGATGACCAGTATGGAGGGTTTCGTGTAAGTATACTTTGTAGAATGGAGAATATAAGACAAATCGTACCTCTTGATATTGCAACAGGAGATGTTATTACACCCTATCCCATAGACTATAAATATATAAGTGCTTTTGGACAAAAAGATATTTTAATTAAAGCTTATCCCATAGAAACAATATTAGCAGAAAAAATTCAAACAATTTATTCAAGAGGATTTTTAAATAGCAGAAGTAAGGATTATTATGATCTTTATATAATTTATAAATTAAAAGATAAGGAAATAGAGATTGATATATTAAAAGAGGCTTGTATTCAAACATTTAACTATAGAAAAACGGAATTTGATACAGATAAAATCATCAGTCTAATGGAAATGTTAAAAACAGATGAAGCTTTTTTAAAAAGGTGGCAAGCGTATTCGAAGAAAAATCTCTACGCTAGAGACATAAAGTTTGAAGATGCCATAGATAATGGAATAAATATTATAGAAAAAATAAAAAATCAGTAGAGCTATGAAAAGATGAGAGATTGAAGATTTAAGGCTCTATGTCCAATAAGGTTGATGCTATCCAAGGAGATTAAGCCACTAACGGTTGCTTGGTCTCCTTTTCTTTTCTTCCTGACACATATAATCTTGATATTAAAAGAATTCTATTTTTGAAAT
>NZ_JBNUPI010000041.1:0-1960 GCF_050409505.1 Facklamia sp. P12937 | reverse complement strand
CTTCATCCGGAGTGCCGCCATCTGGAGTCTCTTCATCCGGAGTGCCGTCATCTGGCGTATCGTCGTCAAGATTAATTAAAATATTTTCTTCCTTAAAGCCTAATTCCACCATTTTATTTTTGATGTTATCTGAAGCAACTTCTATTTTAACAGTACCTTTTATATTATCCGGAAGGTTAAAACTATCCTCTGCAAAAGTGGCATTTTTCGCCTTAATTATAATTTTTTTCAATGATCCAAGAGGTCCAGCAATAGTACTATTTGAAAATTCTTTGACTCCTTCTCCAAAAATAATAGTTGTTAAAGAATCTAAGCCATAAAAAGGATTCCTTCCTAAGCTATTTAACGATTTTGGTAATTCAACGCTCTCTAAAGATGGCATATAATAAAATGCCAACCTACCAATTTCTTCAAGTCCCTCATTTAGGTTAATTTTTTCTAACTTATCTGCATTTTTAAACGTAAAATCTCCTATTTTTTTAACATTTTTCCCAAATATTAACTCTTTAAGATTATCATTATTGTCAAAAGCATAATCGGCTATAAACACTACTTTTTCAGGAATCTCATAGTTTCTTTCAACTTTTCTCGACGGATATTTTATAAGATTTTTTTCATCTTTATTAAACAAAATTCCATCTATATCTTTAAAATTATTATTTGATGAACTTACCCTTATTTCTTCTAAATCAGGAGTTGTTATAAATGCTTCTTCTCCTATTGAGGTAACTCCTTTAGGAATGTAAAGTCGCTTCAATTTTTTGTTTGAAGAGAAAGCGCCCTTACCAATAGTCTTTAAATTAGAAGCATCTCCAATTTCTAAATCCGTTAGATTCTCATTAAATGAAAAAGCTTTGTCTCCGATTGTTTCAACAGAATCCGGAATTATTATATTTTTTAGATTTGAGAAATAAAAAGCTTCTTTTCCTATATGCTTTAAGTTAGACTTTGGCAAAAACTCAACATTTCTGATGGTTTCAGCTGAAAAGAATGCTCGATCTTGAATCTTCAAGATTGAGTTGGGCACGATAACCTTCGAAACATTCGGACCCATTCGCTGACCAGATGATTCTTCAATTACACTATAGAATGCATTGCTAGCGATTTCCGTTACTGTAAATGTACCTTTTTCATTTTGAATAACATTAGAAATTCTTAAGGTATCATCATTCCATATGAGACTTTTTTCACCATCTCCTAATTGAACAGTTCCTACTCCGTCTTTATATGACAAGATTTTATAAACTAGGTTCTGGCTATCTGTAATAGTGCTTCCTAGGATTTGAGCGTTTTGATCATTCATGTAGGTTGACTTTAAATTCTCTTTTGAAAGATTAGTGTCAGTTTCCAAATAACTCTCCAAACTATTTTCAGATTCTCTTGAGGTCGTAGGCGCAAGTATTTCTGATGACCTATTACCTTCAAACTCTGTTTCTTTATCTTTAGAAACATTTTTTGGTTTTTTAAGATCAGAATCTAATAATTTTTCTCGGTCTTCATTATTGATAATACTATCCTTATTTTCATTTTTTATATCGTTTTTATCAGAGATTTTGTTTAAATCGTCTTGATTTTTTTCGTCAAAAGTCTCTGTTTGATGTCCCTCTGAAACCAGAACATCTTTTAACTCGCTTCTTACAGTAGTGCTTTCTGATGAAGCAACTTTATTATGTATATTCTCTATAGATGCCTTTATATTACTTTCATCTTCAGCAAATATCGCAGACTGCGAAACCAAAACAAAACTACTTATTGTTAACATGCTACCGATTAAGAATTTATTTTTATTCATAAACTTCCTCCAAAAACTATATTTTAGGTTAGCCTAAATAAATAATTAAGCATTACTAAAGATAGCATCCCTATTAAATTTTGTCAACGAGTGAATGATAAGTTCTCTCAAATTTTGTGTTAAACGTAAATGATAATGTCTCAAGAGAACACAAATCAAAATGTCCCA
>NZ_JBNUPI010000040.1:0-2928 GCF_050409505.1 Facklamia sp. P12937 | reverse complement strand
TAGATTACCAGACTCACTGGCTCTTTTTCTATTTTAAATGGCTAAGTTCATTTTACAATTCACCCTAAATTTTAGAATCTTCGGCTAGGTCAACAAGAAAAAATGGTTAACTTTAAAGAAACATATTCTTCTTAATTTGCTACGGAGGATGGTCGCTAAATATAAACGCATTCATCATAGTATTTATACCACATAGCCTACTCGAAGAACCGTTTATCCAAATAGTGTGGCAACTGTTTTCAGCTTCTTATAAACTAAATACAATGAATACGGAAGGAGGACTAAAATGAAATTAGAAATAGAGATTGATCCTACATTCGAGGAAACGCTTGTTAAAGTGATGGCAAACTCAATGAATCGTGATGTTGAATTGGTTCAGAGTTTGATTGAATCTTCTACGATGAAAAAAATCATCGGCTTTCAATCAGATAAAGCCACTTTACTTGAGCTGAATGAGATTATAAAGTTTTATACCGACAATAAAAAAGTATATGCACAGTCACTTGAGTCTGATTATCTCATCCGATTAAGAATGTATGATTTAGAAGAACGTTTTGGATTGATGAATTTTATCCGTATTTCTCAAGGAGAGTTAATTAACTTAGATTATGTAAAAAGACTTGACCTTTCTTACAAGGGAACAATTGCTGTAGAGTTAATGAATAATGAAGTGTTGTTTGTCTCTAGAAGAAGTCTAAAAAAATTTAAGGAAGCGTTAGGAATATAAGGAGGAGATATTCAATGGAACAGTTAAAAAAAATGATTTGCGGTGGATTTATCGGAGTAGGAATTGGTCATTTACTTAATTTATGGTTTTCATATATATATGGTGAGTACGTTCCCGGAGTTCCTAGTTTTTTAAAACAATATGATTCGATTTTAACGGCAGTTACTATTCAAACAATTATTTACATGCTATTGGGAATCATACAAGCAAGTGCTAACACAATTATGAAAAACGAAAAAAGAAGTCTGCTTTTAAATACTGTGCTTCATTTTGTAGTCATAATTCTACCTTTGTTAGCTGCTGGCTATTATTTACATTGGCAACGTGGGTTAACAGGTATTCTGTCTATTGGATTAATTAATACCATCATTTACTGTGGCATTTGGCTAGCTAATTATTTCTATATTAAATCGCAGATTAAAAAAATTAATCAAAAAATAAAATATAGAACTAAAAGTTAAGAAACTAATAAAATGAAGTCAATTTGACTATTTTAAGTCAACAAATTAGTAATGAGATCGATAGCTAGAAGCTTTCATTCAGGTGGTGACAGTAGTAATAAACAAACGAATATCACTAGTCATTTATTTGAGAATTTCAAGAGAATAGTATAAGATGGGCTTGTCGAAACGACTCTAAATATTTTTAAATTTTCATAGTTTGACTTAAGGAACAGGAGTGACATTGTGGTAGGGAAAAATAACAATTATTAAAAAAATGTCGGTCAATGGACCAAGATAATAAGTATGCTATTAGAAAGTTTACTGTTGGTTCATTTTCTGTTTTGATTTCTTCGTTTTTCTTTCTATCAGGAGCAAATCAAGTCAGTGTATCTACTCAAGACATAGCGCCTGAAGTCTCAGTATCCCTAACAGATGATGCTGTTAGTAAAGCTGACCAAAAGCTAATAGAATCGCCGAACGACCCATTACAAGCAGATAAATTTAATCCGCAGGCTACTGTCGAGTCGATTGAAATAGGAGAAACAGTCCATTTAATTGATCATGTGAAAGTGCCCGACTATGTTAAAGATCTGGACTTTAAAGGACAGCCGAAATTTGAAGATATTACACCATCTGGTGTAATTGATACTACTAAAGCGGGTGAGTATACAGGAAATGTTAAAGTAATTTATCCAGATGGAAGTTTTGAGACGATCAATGTGCCAGTAGTAGTAATTAATTCGGTAGTTCCTTAAAATGAAATATATACTCCAAAAGTAACACCAGAAACAATTCTTGTTGGAGATACGATTAACTTAACAGATAATGTTACTGTTCCAATTTTTGTTGTTGACCCTGATAATGATGGAGTATTGATATTTGAAGATGTGACTTTGGCCGGTGCGATTGATAGTACAACACCTGGTGAATACATTGGAAAAGTGAAAGTGACTTATCCAGACAACACATCAGAAATCGTTGATGTTCCGGTTACCGTTTTAGATAAAAAATCCAACATATATAATCCGACAGTAATTTCAGAAGTGATTGAAATTGGAGAAATAGTGAATCTAATCGAGAATGTTTTGTCCCTAGCTATATATATAAGACTCTAACTATCCAGGAATACCTAAATTTGAAGATGTGACTCCGGAGGAGGGAATAGATAATACAACCCCCGGTGAATATGTAGGACGAGTAAAAGTAATTTATTCAGATGGAACATTTGAAATTGTAACCGTTCCAGTAACTATAAAAACACCCGAAGCTTTACAATCGGATATCTATGTGCCTACTGTGACACCTGAAATTATTGGTATAGGTGGAAAAGCTGATTTAATTAATAATGTTAGTATTCCGGAATATGTGGTCAACCCTAAATTCCCAGGAAATCCAACTTTTGAAGACGTCACCCCTGTTGGTACGATTGATACGACCACCCCTGGTAACTACACAGGACTTGTGAAAGTGACTTATCCAGACGGTTCAACAGAAATTGTGGATGTGACAGTTACTGTAACGACACCAACCTCAGATGAAACTCAAGCATTATACTAAAGTGTGTGTAAACTAGGGAACCGCCGTATACGGAACCGTACGTACGGTGGTGTGAGAGGTCGGCTAGTCAACTAATGGCTAGCCTCCTACTCCTTTTCTTCCTGACACATATAATCTTGATATTAAAAGAATTCTATTTTTGAAAAGGGAGTCGTTTTTATAGCCATAAGCATGGCGTTTAAGCACTTTAATCGTGTTATT
>NZ_JBNUPI010000039.1:0-3905 GCF_050409505.1 Facklamia sp. P12937 | reverse complement strand
ATCAATCGCTTGCACCAAGGCTTAAGAGAGTCTTAAGAATAGTTACTAAGTTTAAGCTTTTCATTAAGAATTCCTTTCGTTATCACACACTAACCAATGGCCCTATTGAAGGGATTAATAACACGATTATATGTGTCAGGAAGAAAAGAAAAGGAGACCAAGCAACCATTAGTGGCTTAATCTCCTTGGATAGCATCAACCCTATTGGACATAGAGCCTAGTTTTTCTAACTCTTTTAGTATAAACATCAAATTATTTTCATTATATAATAAACTATAAATTTAAACTGATTGTCTTTTTATTTAGCTTCTTAAAAATTTGCTCATTAGTTCTATCTGATGTTCAATAGATAATTTTTTTATTACTCCTAAGCCAGGGTCGCTCCCTTCATCAGCATCTGTAATAAATGTTAAAATACTTCAGTTTCTATGTTTTCTTTTACATATTCTTTACCTTCCAATTCCATTATCTTATTATACTATTCTTTTGGTCTAATAACTGCTTCATGGTATTTATTCGCTGGATCTGTTGGGCTATGATTGGTATCAGATACAAAATGATGAACCCTCAAGCTCTTTTTTTATCACAATCTATAATATGGATTGCTACAGCATGAGGTGAAAAGCCATTTTCCATAAAATCTTTACCCATTACATAATAATCTAAAAACCCTATGTAACCATCTTTTTTAAACGATAAATGATCAGAAGAAAAATATTCATCACCAACATAATCCGCATTTCTTTTTTGTTTATTGAAATTATCAGCTAAAAGTATTTTGTTTATTAAAAGCTTTTTAGACTAATTTCAACTTTGAAAAAATACTTAATCTTCATTAAAAGCTGTCCATTGAATATGCTCATAATGATGATTTATATCTTTCCATTCCGTAACTGTCAATTGATCCATACCTTCAACTATTAATTGAATCATATCTTTATCAATCATATTAACAATTTTAGCTTTTGTAAACATATTATAATCGCCTCCCCCAACAGCACGATATTGAGTGAGCGCTAAATGGTAATATTTTTGCTTATCAATTACTTTTTGTGTTTTTTCATTAATTAATTTGACCACACGCTTACCTATTGGTTGATTCAAATCAACCTCTACAGAAAAACCCGTGTACAAGTCATAATTGTAATGCTTAGGTTTAGGATAAATATAAGAAGGATTTACAGAAATTTTACCGGATGAATCAAAAGTAAAATAAGCAAAATTATGCTCCATCGCTTCAATTATATCCTGACCACTTACTTGGCTAACAGCAATTTGATTATAATAAGGATAAATATTCAATAGTTCTCCTCGCCTAACTTCACCTTGAAAATCTACAAAGTGATCGTTGAGCAAGGATATACCTGCGAAGTCTGCCCCTGTTTCATTCAACATCGTTCTCGTTAAAAACTCAGCAAAAGGATGGCCTTTCACTCTTGCTTGATGAAGGTTTCGAGTGGGCATCTCCATGGGAGCATTCCCTAAGACCTCATCAAGCCAGTTAAGGCTCTGGCTATATTCAGGTTCTAATGGACGAATATTTTCAATTGCTTCGCTAGTTGTAAAAGAGTGTAGAGCCCCTTCAATTGCTGGGGAAGCTTTTTTATCTAAACTCACGATAACTTCACCCACCTTTTCACCACCATAGCCTGGTTGAATGACAAAGGAATCCTTAAAGGGCTGACAAATCTGACGATGTTGATGACCCGTTAATAAAAGATCTATTTCAGGAATCTCACTGATCATCTTATATCCTTGATTTTCTCCAGTTTGAGCCTCTAAGGCCTCTCCCGAAGATAGGTCAGCTTCAAAACCTCCATGATAAGCAACAACTAATAAATCCACTTGAGGTTTTAAAAATTGAGCATACTCTTTAACCGTTTCAAAAGCATCTAAAAATTCTAAGCCTTCATAATTTTCTGGCAACTCCCAGTGTGGTATATAGTGGGTGGTTACACCAATAATTCCGATTTTATAATCTTCAATGTTGATGACATCATAGGCTTTTCCCTTATAGGGCTTTTTGGTTTTTCGATCCACAATATTGCTACATAATATTTGTGCATTTATTAAGTCTAATGCTGTGTCTTGATAGGCCATTCCGTGATTAAATTCATGGTTACCAACAATTTGATAATCATAGTCCAAATCATTCATCATTCGAGCATAAGGAGCCGCACTCTTTGTCACTTGACTGGTATAGCTCGTCATAGGCGATCCTTGAATAAAATCGCCTAAATCAAATTGCAATGTCTTAATCGAATCTTGTTTTAATTGATCAATTAAAGCTGCAGTGTTCTTTAAGGAATACTCAGTCTGATCAGGATGATGGTGCCATTGACCATGTGTATCACTCGTTATTAAAAAGCGGATTTTAAGCATTGTTCCCCTCCAATATCTTGTCCATCGTATATATTTGGCCATACTGAGGATAGAAAACAATTAGACCTTTTGTTTCTAACTCTTGACCAAAAGCCTTTGGTTTAAATGTATGCTATGGAATAACAACTTTTGATTGAATCGTATAACCAATCATCAATAAATCTGCTTGAGAGGCATGACCTGAGACCCCAGCCTGATAGAAATCCCGGCCGTATTCAACCATATTGGTTAAAAACTCCTCATAACCAGCCATAAAGACTCCTAAAGGAACTCCGTTTGAATGTAAATATATTCCAGCTGGTAATTGATAAAGAATTTGATGACGTTCATAATCAATTAATAATAAATAGTCATTCGGCGAAGCCTTCAATTCTTCAGCACTTACCAAAAGACTACTTTCTTCTTCATCCTCATCTAAACAAAAAATATTATCGATTTTGCTTGATGTATGTTGTTTAAGCAATTGGTAATACGCTTTATCTACGACAAATCTCCGTTGATGATTTTTAGCTATTTCATTCAATCTTATCAAGCGTTGTATATTTTGTGGATATAAATTAATGGTTATGATGCCTGCTTGTTTTTTACCCAATAAGTGGTCTCTCTCTTTTAATAACTGCCGCTCATTTGAACAAGCTAGATTATGATTTTTTCCCTCAACAGCTAAGTGAGGTGCGAGGTCATCTCCAAAATTAGACAAAGAGGTGCCTTCAATTAATAGTAGGTCTGGTTCAAAAGGATGGGCTTCTTCTACCCACTTGAGCACTTTTTCAGGGTTATAACCATTTAGTCTTAAGTCTCCTGAATAAACAATTTTCAAATCATTCGTTGCAATAAAATAGCACTCGCACCTTCTGTATCATGGTCACTCTCTTTAAAAGTTATCTTGAATGGCCCATGATGAATACTTGTTTGATGAGGAACACTTTGCCAATTAACATCATATTTAGGTAAAAAGGAATTTTTACTAAATTTTCATAAAAGTTTAATGACTTCTCTGATGTGTATACAGGAATTTGTTCGTTTATTTGTCCTAAGGAACCTAGATGATCAAGGTGCGAGTGAGACAAGCAAATGGCAGTATTCGATGAGCTCACCTCATAAGCAGTTAACGAATTTGAATTTAACTGGCTTTGAGAATAAAATCCTTCTACCTTAGGCAATAAGTTATCTTAAAGGAATTGTTCAGTTAATGATCGATCTAGCAATTGTTTAATATCGGCTCCTACAAATGCTCCAAAATCCATAATCACTTGATGATTATCTTTTTGAAGGCTAATAATATTTCCCCCAATTGTGCCAATTCCACCCAAGAATTCAATCTTTGTTTGACTCATCAACTCTTCCTCTCTTAATAGTTTTTATCTTCACTATCAAGATTTTATCGTACCATATATTGGACCTAAAGTTCTACTTAACTTTTTTATCAAAATAAGCTATATTTTAACTTCATTCTGAACACCTAAAGGGGGCTGTATCATAAGTCCATTTTTGCTATAACTTTTAAAATAAGACCCGAGATA
>NZ_JBNUPI010000038.1:0-4098 GCF_050409505.1 Facklamia sp. P12937 | reverse complement strand
TTTCTTTTTATTATATATCAAAAAGCCCTCTAAATCACCATAGGTTGGTGATTTAAAGGACTTTGTCTACAGTCTGAAAGACCTCGAAAGGTCTTCATGTATTATTTTTCATTTTTTAAAGACATATATTCAAAAAAGCTCCTCATAACAAAGGCCTCTTTGTCCATTCTCTTTCGATATTGATCTATATACCTACCACCAAATAATATAATAAGTCCTAAAAGAATTCCCAACCATGGAACTTCCTTGGTTTGGGATGAGTTACTTTGACCTAAAACATAAGTTGCAAGTGGAAGTAGAACTTTTATAACATCCATAAAAAATGTGCTTTTTTCAGCTTCGACACTATAGTATGATTTAAACATTGAATAAACTTTTTTCTTATTGTGATCTTCAAGACTTTCATAAGCTTCAATATAATAATTTAAATTACATTTAAAATTTTTGAATATCTCCGTAATGTCATTGATATTTTTTACATCTAATAAATCTTCTCTATTAATATAATTATTATCTTCTTTTTTATTTTTCCTGCATTTATTACCAAAAATCATTTAACACAAACTCCTCTGGTTCATTCTCCACCGTTTCATCAATTTTGAAGAAAGCATGGAACATTGCCATGAAACCATCAATTTTACGACGGTTCTCATCTTTCTTTTGGTACTGCATATTGCCAAACGCGTCACGTTTAACAAATACATTATTAGTATACCAATTCATGAGTGGATTCATACCCCAAATAAGTCTTTTTTGTGCAAAAATTACTTCGATTTTAGGAGCGATTAGAGCTTCTACTGATTTAGTATGACGAATAAATTCAACTTCAAATCCTGCTTCTTCTAAACCCTGCCTTACATGATCCATACGGTAGGCATCACCAACAACTAAATTGAAGTCATAAGTTTCTCGCATCATTACTAACCAATCAACCACATGTCTAATACTAATTACTGGTTCATCTACTACCGTTAACAAGCCTTCTTTCTCCCATTTAGGAATTTCACTGCTAATTTTGAGATGATAATTATCTAAAAATCCTTTTCTAATAAACGAATGACTGATCCAGTAATACTTATCACCATCTGCAAACAATAACCCAACGGCAGCGAAATCTTTTAATGACGCAAAGTCAAGACCAGAAACTGCTGTACATTTGCTTAAATCAGGAAACTCTCTATTGGTGGCTTTTATTTCTTCACGCGTCGCAATTGAACTCTCCATCTCTACATCAGAGATGTTCATCCGCTTAGTGAGCCATTTCGGTTTATTTCTTTCTCCACGTTGGACTTCTCCCCACTGCGTCTGGACAGTTCGAAAAAGCCCACGAGCATAATCGCTCATGGGTTCGTGGAACATTGGGTTCGCTTTTTCCCAATTAGCAGGATCTTCTACTTCTTCTTTTTCATCTAAAGTACATATCCATGGGAACATATTACTTTGTAGGGTTTCATGAGTTAATATTTCTCTAGCTTTCGCTAACTCTTTATCGTAAACACCATCTCTAACAAAACCGTTTGTAGAGATATAGAATGTCCGAGGTGGTTGGACTTTACCAAGACCGTCTGTTAAAACCTCTATTATTTCATAAGTACTATAACGATGAATTTCATCAAATATAACCGCACCATGACCAAACGAGTCTTTGGTATCTGGATTACTTGTTAGATATTCAATCGTACTGTATGTTTCTGTGTTTAAGATTTGTGCTAATCCATTTTTAAATTCACCCGTTTGTCTATCAGTGAGTTCTGGATTTCTTTTTAGCATATTATGAATTTCAATAAATGATTTCTTAGCTTGAGTTTCTGAGTTCGCAACAACCGCTGCATGATATTCATTGACACCATGCAAAGAGCTAGTAAAATAAGCCAAAAGAACTGCGATTAGCCCGTTCTTACCTGCACCACGTGCCATGGTCCAAAAATAGATGTCAAATACTAACGTTCCATCCTTAAAGTAAAGGAACACAAAACTGATTAAGAACTTTTGAAAGGGTTCGAGTTTAAAAAACCATTTTTCAGCAAACCTTACAAATTCATCAATTTGAGACTCATTAAACCAAATGTCGTTTCTTGAAAGAACAGCTCTTTCAAGATAATTGATTAGGTCGATTCTCTCTTGATTTAGTTTAATTTTTCCATTTCGCCACTGGTTTATATAATAATCAATATAAGGATGGCTTATCACAACAAGCTAACCTTCTTTGGCTTCTTATCGTATACTATTTTAGGTTTTTCATTTAATACTTTTTTGAATTTGATAGATTTACCAGTGGCATTTATTTGAGAGTTTATACTTTTTAATTCAGAAAGCGCTGGATGAGCTTTGGTAAATTCTTGAGAAGCGTTAACGGTCGTTTTTGTTATTCCCTCTTTCCTAATTTCTTTCTCAAGCTTTCTAGATAAAGCAATCAAGCTACAATAACGATCAATTTTTTCAACCTCAAAAAGATCATCTTCATCAATTCTTGACATTAAACTCTTCTTTAATTTAGAAACAGAAACAACCATTTTTTCACCTCCAAGAACTTTATAACCCCCCCGTATACGGAAAAATTTAAAATAAATCGATTTTTTGTCGGAGAAGAGTACCCGCCCGCTGATAAGAGGATTTAAATTTTGTGAAACTTTTTGAGGGGGAATGTTTCACGGAATATAAAACCGCCCCTCTTTGAAGATCATAAACTTAAAACAAATTGACATTTACCACCATTCATCATCCCATTCAATGCTTTCAGTTGATGCAAAGTGTATTGCGTTGTGACAATCGATACACACAGTTAACAAGTTATCTTCATTAAGTCTCAATGAAGGATAGAACTCAAGAGGTTTGATATGATGAACGATCAGAGTCTTGCCATTCTTCTTGTTACTTCCAAGAGTTACCTTCCCTTGTGACTTACAGACTTGGCATTCATTGTTGTCTCTTTGTTTAATAGATTGAGATAACTTACGCCAAGCACTCGACCAATAGAATTGATTCTTGTCTATCTCTTGAGTAGGAAGATCAGGTCTTGCTAACCTTTGAAGTTCTTTTAATAAATCCTTTGATAACTCCACCTGATCACTATCCCTCCATTCTTAAATCAAAAAAACAAATCTTAAAAACAAATCGACTAATTATTTAACTCCTATTTTTTAAATCAAAATAAATTAGCGAATAAATTCTTGGAATAAAATTCTAAAAAATAAATTCGCTAAAATAAATTTAATAAATTAAAACCACCCCAAATTTATGGGGTGGAAACGAAAGGAGGTAATGTCGTCGCACGAGTCAGCAAATCAATCACAATTTGCTCACTACCATCATACTATAGAATAGCAAGATGTAGTGTAGGTTTAGTGTAGGTATATTCATCATACATTTTATATCTCGCTCAAATCATCCATCGAAATCTTATCTGCTAATTTAATAGCCTGAACTAGTCGGGAATGTTTCTCACGGATATGTTGATAGGAATATCCAAGGTCTTCAGAGATTTCAAACAATGATTTCTTCTCAATATATTTCATGACTAAAATTTGAGAGTCTAAATCTTCAAAGCCCTTAATTAAATTCGTTAATTTATCCCGGCGGTCTTTTAATAATTTTAACTCTTTCTCATAACGTTTAATGTTTTCTTCTAAGTTACTAGATAAAGAATCAGGTTCTAACTTTATCTTTTGTAGATCTCCATCAACCCATCGCTTCAATTCAGCTTTTGATTCTTCTAATTGAAATTGATAGAACTCTATCTTATTTTTAATTTCTTTAAAGCTTTCGAGCCATTCGAACAAATTTTATCACCTCGTTTGTCTAAGATTATTCTTCTATCTTAGACACTTAAGAACGCTGACATGATAATGTTTAAGACACTATAGCAGTGTGTTTGTCTAAGATAAAGTACTATTTTCTTTATATTATTATTAATACTAAAAATATTTTTTCTTTTTTAATTATTAAAGAAGTGAAAAACATCTTAGACATCTTAGACAAAACATTGTAATTGTTGATACATTAACCTTTATAGATGTCTAAGATATGACTAAAATATGCTATTTTGGGGCTGTATCATAAGTCTCAAACCGAAAAACCACTATAAACGTTGTTTAAACA
>NZ_JBNUPI010000037.1:0-4942 GCF_050409505.1 Facklamia sp. P12937 | reverse complement strand
AGACAACCCCTTTATTTGAGATTAACTCACAAAGGGTTTGTCTTCAGTCTGAAGCATCAGCAAAATTGCTGATGCTTTTTTATATTTTTTTTAACATCAATATAATTTCAGATGTCATTGTTACCGAATGATTACCTATTTTATTTGTTGGAGAATTTTTAGATGGCATTCTTTTATTTGGGATATTCCTGTAAAAACTATGTAAATGACTTACGTTATATTTTTTAAATAATTCGGAAATAATAATATCTGTAGGAATATTAATCATTTTTACTGTTCGGTTAGCAACAACCCAGAATTGGTATGAATTTACTTTCATTACTCTTGTTGTCTCTTGTATAGACTTATCTAAATCAATATAAAATTGTAAAACCTCTAATGCTCGTTTTTCATCTCTTGATTTTATTAAATTATAAACTGTTGTCAATGTTGGAGATTTTAGTAGATCTAAAATCGTTTCTAATTCTAAAGATTTATCTATACGTCCTCCAAGCATAATATTATCTAATTGATTTATTTTAGTTTGTTCATCAATTTTTAAGTCTAGCCATTGTGCTGATAATCTTGAAAATTGACCATAAGCTACGGTGGTACGACTATCTCCATATGGAGGAGAGGTAATGACCATATCAAACATATTATCTTTGAATTTCTTTGGAAGATTAATATTACTTTGTTTATTAATTACAACTTTAGGCTCATAATTTTTTATTTTGTCAAGTTCTTCGTATAACTCTCTATTACCAATTTTATTCTTATAGACCCTTTTTAAAAATTCATCAATTACATTTGGATCCCATTGATCAAGTTTATCCGAAGGCATTCTATATAACTTAAATTCATTATTTCTCGTGTTTGAAACATATCGAACGGTTTCACTAAATGCCACCATAAAAAATAATTTTAAATTTTCATCATTAAACTCATGTATACAGTTCTTGATTAGATGTAATTGCTCAATTACTTTAGGTTTGAACCAAAAATCGATACGTTCAAAACTTGGTAAATTATCAAGTTTATATACTCCTTTAGCGTATAGAATATACATTTCATTTATTGCATCTTCTAAATCAGCAATAGATTTCGATAATTTATTTGGATCTATAGCTGTAGTTTTTGCTTTACTCATCATTTGGGATAATGGATTAATATCTGTTCCGTATACTTCTAAACCATGTACCATTCCTTCTACCAATGACGTACCAGAACCCATAAAGGGATCGTATAGCTTTTTTATATTTGGATTTGTATCTAAAACTAATTCTATAAACTCTCTAGCTAGACTAGGTATCATCATGGCGGGATAAATATGGTAACCATGTGTCAAAGACTTTGTATTACTTTTTAAAAAGTCTAAGTAATTATCATCGTTAGTGATTTTTTTATTAAGTTTGTTAATTAGTTGTATATCTAATTCGGTTAATTGAGCCATTTTACCTCCTTGTGGTTTTAGTGGTCTAAAAGACCACAAAAAACATTTTGTATTAATATATATTAATTATAGAGATAAATAATATATAAAACAAGAAGGATCGGTTATTTTATGAGTAGAAGTCATTTCTTTGATACATTAGTTGCAGAATTAGTAGATTTAGAATTACGTAATAAAGGATTAAAACTTGCTGATCTGGCTTCGATATTAGGAGTTAGAGAAGACCATATTAGAAAAATTAATTCAGCAAGTAGCGATAAAAGATATACACTTAATCATTTGTATATAATTTCAGAACATTGGCAATGTTCTATAGATAATTTTATACCTAATTTGCAAAATATAAAAAGATTACAAAGATTTAATGACGCTGATGAAAAAGAGCTTGTTAATGTAATAGAACAAATAAAAATTGAATTAATAGGAGATGAAAAAAATGAGTGAACATCTTGAATTACTAAAAGAAGCTATTCAAAATATTATTGACGGCGGTTGGTTTGAAAGTAAAAGAAAAGGAAATACTGGAATAGGAAAAACGTTTGAAGATTTGTTAGAAAAAGAAGAAGATAATCTTGATGCACCTGATTTTTATGATATTGAAATCAAGACGCATGAAACTGCTGCGGGCGCTCTTCTTACACTTTTTACAAAAAGTCCAACTTATCCGCGTGGAGCTAATACAATGTTACGTAATAAGTATGGAAAACCTGATAAATATGGAAATAATATACTTCATCAAACGGTGTCAGGGGAAAATAAGACTAATTCTAAGATATATAATTATGATTTTAAAATTAATGTTGATTGGAAAGATCAAAAATTAAAACTGGAAGTATATGATAAAATGAAGATATTAATTGACGATTCTGTATATTGGTCATTTGATTCAATAGAAAAACAATTAAAAAAGAAGCTAAAATATGTAGCAGTGATCTCAGCGGAATCGAAAATAGAGAATGGTCTAAAATATTACAAATATAATAGTGCACAATTGTTAACTGATTTAACCGTTACATCATTATGTAAAGGTATTGAAAATGGAGATGTTAAAATAGATATAAGAATAGGAGCTTATCATAGCGGTAAAAACAAAGGTAAAACTCATGATCATGGTACAGGTTTTCGAATTAATATAAGTAAACTATTAGAATATGGAGAGTTAAGTGTGATAATTTAATTGATTTTCTGTATTCTATTCGTTTAATATGTTTATAAACAATTGTATGCAAAGAAATTGACTTCAAAAATAATTTATTAGCTTATTATCTAAAATTATATTTGATGTTTGTAATACTGATTACATTTTTTTGATCTATATATTCAATTTTACATTTAAAAATCAATAGAATTAAAGTTTTTTGAAGGATTTGTTACTAAGGCTTAAGAGAAAAAATAATTTCTGTTAAATTGTGATAATAAAAAAAATCGAAAATGTATAGTCGCATTTTATACTTATAAGATGATTAGATTTATTGTGATTGCTAATTTCCGTCATTTAATTACTAAGATTTTCCAATATAGATGACTAGTCTATTTGAAGGTGTTAATTGGTGTTAATGATATCTGTTAGTATCTGTTTTAGTCCATTTGTTTCGATGCAATTTTTTTGTAAATGTTGATATAAAAGGAAGAGAATGGATAGAGTACTTGTTAATTTAGTGCTTGGAATTCTCAAAACGTTAGGACAGTCGTTGCGAACTTGTTCCCTTACGAATGTGCTATGGGACGGAGATTCCGCAGGAATCGAGTACCAATCATTATTACAGCAGATATTCAAGACACTTTCCTTTATTGGAAGGTGTTTTTTGTTTTTAAATTTTATTAGTTATTTTTAATTTTATATAGTATACTTAAAAAATATAAGAAGGAGAGTGAGTAAATGGGAAATATGTCAGACGGTTTTTCAAGTATACTATACATGGTATTTGTAATTATTTTTATTGTAGGTATGTGGAAACTTTTTGAAAAGGCTGGTGAAGCTGGGTGGAAGTCACTGATCCCTATTTATCAACTATATATTCAATTTAAAATTGTATACGGTAATGGATGGAAAGTGTTATGGCTATTAGTTCCGCTAGCAAATATCTATTTTATCATCATGTTTTGTTTAGACTTAGCAAAAGTGTTTGGAAAGGGTGTTGGATATGGTCTCGGGCTTCTTTTCGGATTCCCACTTTTTTCAGTAATTTTAGGCTTTGATGATTCAGAATATTTGGGACCAAAACGTAAATAAATGATGCACCTATTTTTATTATATGAATATCATTTATACTTAAACATCTTCCGTTAGGGAGATATCAGTATGTAGATAAAACCCTCTAGATCACAACTTATAGTGATTTAGAGGGCTTTTTTATGTATAATAAAAAGAAAATGGGTGATTTCCATGATGTCAGTTAATGCCGATAGTAAAACATTTGAAGCACGTAATCAGATCGCTTTTCATGCCCTTGAAGAACTCGTTCTTGAAGACCATCTTCTGAGAAAAATTGATCGCCCTATAAATTTTTCATTCAACTATGCTTTAGTAGAAGATGTCTATTGTTTGGATAGTGGACGTCCAAGTTTTGATCCGATTACGCTTATCAAAATCTCATCATTCAACATCTCTAAGGTATTCCAAGCATGCGCCAAACCATTCAAGAAATTCAAGTGAATGTTGCTTATCGCTGGTTCTTAGGATTATCTCTCACGGATTCAGTGCCCCATTTTTCAACCTTTGGAAAGAATTACAAGTGGCGTTTTGAAGGAACAAGTATCGCCCAACAGATTTTTAGCCAGATACTCACGCAGTGTTTGGAGGCAGGAGTAGTCGATACCCAAGCAGTTTTTATGGATGTACTCACGTCAAAGCTTGTGCGAATGGCCGGAAATATACCAACGAAGAAGTGCCGGTACAAGCCAAATGGTTGGCAGATGAAATGCTGGAAGCTGTTCAAGCAGATCGGATGATTCATAGAAAAAAGTCGCTAAAAAACACAAAAAAGGAGACCTTAACAAAGTCCCAAACAATCAGTCCCAATGATCCGGAGGTAGGGTGGTTTCATAAAGGGGACCATGGCCAAGTTTTTGCCTATACTATTCAAACAGCTTGCGATCGCAAGGGGATGGGTATTAGTTTATAGTGTCCATTCAGGAAACACCTACGATACACTGGCTTTCCCCTTCTTATTTGAAAAAATCCCTTCTTTTAATCCGACTTATTTAATAGCAGATGCAGGGTACACAACGCCTATCAATGCACATTTTCTATAAAAATATGAAAATACATTGGTGTTCCTTATACGCGACCAAGACGCAAACTAAAAATAGAGATGTTGCTTATGACGCGTACTATAATTGTTATTTAGATATAAATTGCAAATACAACTTAGCCACCTAGTACAAAGGAGTCCTCGCCCATGAGAAGTGTGAGTTCAATGATCCGTGTAGTTGTTTAATCTTTCTGTGAGGGTTTGATAAGGAGCTGAGCCATGGTAGCCTGATGGGCTGAGCGGTTTATCTGGCGTT
>NZ_JBNUPI010000036.1:0-5141 GCF_050409505.1 Facklamia sp. P12937 | reverse complement strand
CCATGCTAGTATATAGAAGTTGTCACTTATGGCAGCGAAGCTCATTGAAAACTGAACAAAGACAAACACCAAAATGTGTAAGGGTCTATTCGTTAAACCGGATAGAAACAACCGAATATAATTCGAGACATACTGCAGACCAGCAGTAAAAAAATCAATAGCTAGTAATAGTAATGAGCAAAAGCTCAAATTCTTTCATGAGAGTTTGATCCTGGCTCAGGACGAACGCTGGCGGCGTGCCTAATACATGCAAGTCGAACGAACCGCGAGAGAACTTGTTCTTTCAAGGTTAGTGGCGCACGGGTGAGTAACACGTGGAGAACCTACCCTTCAGCGGGGGATAACCATTGGAAACGATGACTAATACCGCATAGAATCGCAGATCGCATGATCAACGAAGGAAAGACGGCTTCGGCTGTCACTGAAGGATGGCTCCGCGGTGCATTAGCTAGATGGTGGGGTAAAAGCCTACCATGGCCATGATGCATAGCCGACCTGAGAGGGTGATCGGCCACATTGGGACTGAGACACGGCCCAAACTCCTACGGGAGGCAGCAGTAGGGAATCTTCCGCAATGGACGCAAGTCTGACGGAGCAACGCCGCGTGTGTGAAGAAGGTCTTCGGATCGTAAAGCACTGTTGTTAGAGAAGAACGACCGAATGAGTAACTGCATTCGGAGTGACGGTATCTAACCAGAAAGCCACGGCTAACTACGTGCCAGCAGCCGCGGTAATACGTAGGTGGCAAGCGTTGTCCGGATTTATTGGGCGTAAAGGGAGCGCAGGCGGTGACTTAAGTCTGATGTGAAAGCCCACGGCTCAACCGTGGAGGGTCATTGGAAACTGGGTCACTTGAGTATAGAAGAGGAAAGTGGAATTCCATGTGTAGCGGTGAAATGCGTAGATATATGGAGGAACACCAGTGGCGAAGGCGACTTTCTGGTCTATAACTGACGCTGAGGCTCGAAAGCGTGGGGAGCAAACAGGATTAGATACCCTGGTAGTCCACGCCGTAAACGATGAGTGCTAAGTGTTGGAGGGTTTCCACCCTTCAGTGCTGGAGTTAACGCAATAAGCACTCCGCCTGGGGAGTACGGTCGCAAGACTGAAACTCAAAGGAATTGACGGGGACCCGCACAAGCGGTGGAGCATGTGGTTTAATTCGAAGCAACGCGAAGAACCTTACCAGGTCTTGACATCTGCTGCATAGCCTAGAGATAGGTGAAATCCTTCGGGACAGCAAGACAGGTGGTGCATGGTTGTCGTCAGCTCGTGTCGTGAGATGTTGGGTTAAGTCCCGCAACGAGCGCAACCCCTATCATTAGTTGCCAGCATTCAGTTGGGGACTCTAGTGAGACTGCCGGTGACAAACCGGAGGAAGGTGGGGATGACGTCAAATCATCATGCCCCTTATGACCTGGGCTACACACGTGCTACAATGGATGGTACAACGAGCAGCGAACTCGCGAGGGTAAGCGAATCTCTGAAAGCCATTCTCAGTTCGGATTGTTCTCTGCAACTCGAGAGCATGAAGCCGGAATCGCTAGTAATCGCGGATCAGCACGCCGCGGTGAATACGTTCCCGGGTCTTGTACACACCGCCCGTCACACCACGAGAGTTTGTAACACCCGAAGCCGGTGGCCTAACTTATAGAGGGAGCCGTCGAAGGTGGGATAGATGATTGGGGTGAAGTCGTAACAAGGTAGCCGTATCGGAAGGTGCGGCTGGATCACCTCCTTTCTAAGGAGTAGTTGGAACCTACACACGGTTAATGTCTTTGTTTAGTTTTGAGTGAGCTTCAATAGGAAGTCTACTCAATCGATCATTGAAAACTGAATACACCAAACAAGATTGATCATATTCTCGATGCGAGGTATGACAATCACATTATTTCTTAAAAAAAAGATATAATGAACCGAGAAATTGACCGAGTCTATGAAAAGATTCATAGAGTAAAAAACAAGCGAAAATATTGTGGTTAAGCAATAAAGGGCGCACGGTGAATGCCTTGGCACTAGGAGCCGATGAAGGACGCGACGAACAGCGATATGCTTCGGGGAGCGGTAAGTACGCTAAGAACCGGAGATTTCCGAATGGGGGAACCCAATGATTGTAAAAGATCATTATCCGCAAGGAAGGTAGACGCAGAGAACTGAAACATCTAAGTAACTGCAGGAAAAGAAAATAAGAATGATTCCCTAAGTAGCGGCGAGCGAACGGGGAAGAGCCCAAACCAGCGTGCATGCACGTTGGGGTTGAAGGACTCCATCACGAGACCAGACGATTTAGTAGAAGCCCATGGGAAGGGGCGGCAGAGAGGGTGAGACCCCCGTATGCGAAAGATCAACAGGCTCAGGAGTATCCTGAGTACGGCGGGACACGAGAAATCCCGTCGGAATCCACCAGGACCATCTGGTAAGGCTAAATACTCCCTAGTGACCGATAGTGAACCAGTACCGTGAGGGAAAGGTGAAAAGCACCCCGGAAGGGGAGTGAAAGAGTACCTGAAACCGTGTGCTTACAAGTAGTCAGAGCCCGTTAAGGGGTGATGGCGTGCCTTTTGTAGAATGAACCGGCGAGTGACGATAGTTGGCAAGGTTAAGTAGAAGATACGGAGCCGTAGCGAAAGCGAGTCTGAATAGGGCGTTAGTCAGGTGTCGTCGACCCGAAACCAGGTGACCTACCCATGTGCAGGTTGAAGGTGTGGTAAGACGCACTGGAGGACCGAACTCACATACGTTGAAAAGTGTGGAGATGACGTGTGGGTAGCGGAGAAATTCCAATCGAACCTGGAGATAGCTGGTTCTCTCCGAAATATATTTAGGTATAGCCTCAGAGTAAGAGATGTGGAGGTAGAGCACTGTTTGGACTAGGGGCCCATTCGGGTTACCGAATCTAGATAAACTCCGAATGCCACAAACTCATCTCTGGGAGTCAGACTGCGAGTGATAAGATCCGTAGTCGAAAGGGAAACAGCCCAGACCACCAGCTAAGGTCCCTAAGTAACTGTTAAGTGGAAAAGGATGTGGGGTTGCCTAGACAGCTAGGATGTTGGCTTAGAAGCAGCCATCATTTAAAGAGTGCGTAATAGCTCACTAGTCGAGTGACCCTGCGCCGAAAATGTACCGGGGCTAAACAGTCCACCGAAGCTGTGGATTCTAATTTATTAGGATGGTAGGAGAGCGTTCTATGTGCGGAGAAGCTGTACCGTAAGGAGCAGTGGAGCGCATAGAAGTGAGAATGCCGGTATGAGTAGCGAAAGACAGGTGAGAATCCTGTCCACCGATAGACTAAGGTTTCCAGGGGAAGGCTCGTCCGCCCTGGGTAAGTCGGGCCCTAAGCAAAAGCCGAACGGCGTATGCGATGGACAACAGGTAGAGATTCCTGTACTTGGGAAATACGATTTAAGCAATGGAGGGACACAGGAGGTAAGTCCACGCAGACAGATGGAAAAGTCTGTAGAAGCAACGAGTGAGATTGTGAGTCAAATGCTTACAATTAATGATGAGTTGTGATCTGGAGCGAAATAATAGTAGCGAAGGTGGATAATCAAACTGTCGAGAAAAGCTTCTAGCTAGTATGACCAACCCGTACCGCAAACCGACACAGGTAGTCAAGTGGAGAACACTAAGGTGAGCGAGAGAACTCTCGTTAAGGAACTCGGCAAAATGACCCCGTAACTTCGGGAGAAGGGGTGCTGACGCAAGTCAGCCGCAGTGAATAGGCCCAGGCGACTGTTTATCAAAAACACAGGTTTCTGCTAAATCGCAAGATGACGTATAGGAGCTGACGCCTGCCCGGTGCTGGAAGGTTAAGAGGAGCGCTTAGCGCAAGCGAAGGTGCGAATTGAAGCCCCAGTAAACGGCGGCCGTAACTATAACGGTCCTAAGGTAGCGAAATTCCTTGTCGGGTAAGTTCCGACCCGCACGAAAGGCGTAACGATCTGGGCACTGTCTCAACGAGAGACTCGGTGAAATTATAGTACCTGTGAAGATGCAGGTTACCCGCGACAGGACGGAAAGACCCCATGGAGCTTTACTGCAACTTGATATTGAGTGTTTGTGTGACATGTACAGGATAGGTAGGAGTCAAAGAGCTGTGTACGCCAGTATGCAAGGAGACGTTGGTGGGATACTACCCTTGTAATATGAACCCTCTAACTCGCGTGAAGAACACGGAAGACAGTGTCAGGTGGGCAGTTTGACTGGGGCGGTCGCCTCCTAAAGAGTAACGGAGGCGCCCAAAGGTTCCCTCAGAATGGTTGGAAATCATTCGTAGAGTGCAAAGGCAGAAGGGAGCTTGACTGCGAGACCAACAAGTCGAGCAGGGACGAAAGTCGGGCTTAGTGATCCGGTGGTACCGCATGGAAGGGCCATCGCTCAACGGATAAAAGCTACCCTGGGGATAACAGGCTTATCTCCCCCAAGAGTTCACATCGACGGGGAGGTTTGGCACCTCGATGTCGGCTCATCGCATCCTGGGGCTGAAGTCGGTCCCAAGGGTTGGGCTGTTCGCCCATTAAAGCGGTACGCGAGCTGGGTTCAGAACGTCGTGAGACAGTTCGGTCCCTATCCGTCGCGGGCGTAGGAAATTTGAGAAGAGCTGTCCTTAGTACGAGAGGACCGGGATGGACACACCGCTGGTGTACCAGTTGTTCCGCCAGGAGCATTGCTGGGTAGCTATGTGTGGGATGGATAACCGCTGAAAGCATCTAAGCGGGAAGCCAGCTTCAAGATGAGATTTCCCATTCGCAAGAAGTAAGACCCCTGAGAGACGATCAGGTAGATAGGCTAGAAGTGGAAGTATAGCGATATATGGAGCGGACTAGTACTAATCGGTCGAGGACTTAACCATGAGATTTCAAGGTAAGTAGAGGTGTATTCAGTTTTGAGTGATTGAGAGATTGCTCAAGATAACGATGAGATGACACTGTGTGGTGATGATGGCAAGAAGGACACACCTGTACCCATGCCGAACACAGCAGTTAAGCTTCTTAGCGCCGATGGTAGTTGGACCTTTGGTCTTGTGAGAGTAGGACGTTGCCACGCGTGTCATATCAAAGTTATTCCGCCATAGCTCAGCTGGCAGAGCGCATGACTGTTAATCATGATGTCGTAGGTTCGAGCCCTACTGGCGGAGT
>NZ_JBNUPI010000035.1:0-5354 GCF_050409505.1 Facklamia sp. P12937 | reverse complement strand
ATTAATCAATATATTCACCACTATAATCATAGAAGAATAAAACAAAAATTGAGCGATATGTCTTTGCTTGAATACCGAATCCATACCATTCAATTAACCGTTTAAATACAAACTCCAACTTTTGAGGTTCACATCAATTCAGAAGTTCTTTTTGTGAAAATATATTTGTTTAGTGAGCCTTTTCGTATTTATAATCCCATGATAGATGTTCTGCATCGATCTGAACTTGTTTGTCATAATCTTTCAGGACTTCTGCTGTTTTACCTGACAAAAAGATTAGAGCAATTATATTAGGTAAAGCCATTAGCCCCATTGATAAGTCAGCAATATCCCAAACTACACCAGGACTTGCAAAATAACCCATGGCAATTGCCATCAAAGCAACTAACTTAAAAGAATGAATGATTTTCCCATTATCAAAGATAAATTTAACATTGGACTCTGCAAAGAAAAACCAACCAACAATTGTAGTTAAGGAAAAGCTTGATAAGGCGATAGCTAAGAATGACTCTCCAATTTTTCCAAATTGAATTTGGAAAGCAGTTTGTGTCATGATTTGACCATACTCACCTAAAGCTTGAGGAGTCATAGCTTGGATTGTTTCAATGGAATAAGCCCCTGTTAAAAGATTTATCATGACCGTTGCCACACAAATAATAAAAGTACATATAAAAACACCAATCATGGCAATAAAGCCTTGTTCAGCAGGATGTGAAGTCACAGCTACTGCATGAGAATGGGGGGTTGATCCCATTCCGGCCTCATTTGAAAATAAACCTCTAGCTAACCCATATCGCATTGCTTGCTGAACACTGATTCCTAGCGCTCCTCCAGCTATCGCTTGAGGATTAAAAGCGCTATTAATAATCAACTTGATAGTGGGTATCAATTGATCAATGTTTAAAATCATAATTAATAATGCCACTAAAACATATGATATGGCCATAGTAGGAACAACACGCTCAGAAAATTTACCAATCCGCTCCATTCCTCCAATAAGGATCCAGCCAACCACCACTATTAAAACACAGGCTATCAAGAATTGATTTAAACCAAAAGCCGTATTCATTGACGAAATAATAGAGTTAGCCTGAACCATAATACCAACTAATCCAAGTGCAACAATGCACAAAACAGCAAAAATATATGCTAGCCACTTTTGCTTTAAACCATTTTTAATATAGTACGCAGGTCCTCCAACTAACGTACCATCTGAAACTTCCCTCTCCCTAAATACTTGAGACATGGTAGCTTCAGCAAACATTGTAGACATTCCTAAAAAGCCAGAAACCAACATCCAAAATGCCGCTCCCGGACCGCCACCAATAATAGCAGTTGCAATCCCTACTATATTGCCAGTCCCTACTTGAGCCGCAACGGCTGTAGCTAAAGATTGAAAAGGAGTCATACCACCTTCTTTGGCTGATTTACCCTTTATAATATCTGATATCATACGTTTCAGAGCAGGAAAAACACGTGAAAACTGCGGGAAACCCAAACGAACAGTCATAAATAATCCGATTCCAATAAAAGCATATAAAAGAACATAATCCCATAAATAATCTCTAAGTGTTACAACAATATCTGAAAAATTCATTAAATAATTCCTTTCTTAATTAGAAACAGCTGAAGTAGACCTGTTAATAAATAAATAAATAACTTTCATATATAGGTTCACTCCTTCCAAGATAATTTGTCGCTACTTGTTAAGATTAACACAAACTATAAGGTAAATTAATGGCTTTCATTAATTTTTTTAATCGTTTTACTCAATAGTATTATAGCTGATATGTTATTTTTAAACATTTGAATGCTTGAAGGAAATTGTGACTTAATTACTAACGTTCGATGTAGAATTTTAGTCATTCATAAGTATGCTAAATATCGAATAAGATTGATAAAAGGCATTCTATTTCATTTTTATGTTAATAAGTAGATTAGTTTGAAAGAACTTAGATCATTAACTAGAATTCTTAATTTTAAAAAGAAAGAAGTGGTATCCATCCGATATAAACACCGAATAAATACCACTTAAATAATCACAAAATATCAACTTTTATTATAACTTCCATAACCAAAATCCTAATGCGGCCGAGAAGACTCGAACTTCCACATCCTTAAGGATACCAGCCCCTCAAGCTGGCGCGTCTGCCATTCCACCACGACCGCTCTATCAATAACGATAGTATATATTGTAACGAATCGGCAGCGCTTATGTCAACTTTTATTTAGGATTTATTAGTTTTAATCCAATGCGTGACCGTTCACGATCAATAGAAATTACTTCTACTTCAACAATATCTCCCACGGCTACTAGCTCAGAAGGATGCTTAATGAATCGACCTTTTGGTGAACTTAATTTAGATATATGGATAAGTCCATCCTGTTTAACTCCAATATCAACAAAAACGCCAAAGTCGACAACATTTCTTACAACACCCTGTAACTGCATATTTTCCTCTAAGTCTTCCAGCTTCAAAACATCGTCTCTTAAAATAGGCGCATCCTGACCATCTCGAATATCTTGACTAGGATTTATCAAGCCTTCCAAGATATCCTTGGCTGTTTCTTTTCCAATTTGATAAGTTTGAGCAATCTGCTGGGTGTCTAAAGATTTTAAAATTTGACTGCTTTCTACTTGACCTATTTCATCTAAAGACAAGCCATTATCTTCTAGAATCCGTTCTGCAATTGCGTATGATTCTGGGTGAATAGAGGTCTGATCTAGAGGGTTTGTTCCTTTTATAATGCGTAAGAAACCAACAGCTTGTTCATAGGTTTTTGGTCCCATGCGTTTCACTTTTTTAATCTGTTTTCGATCCTCAAACCTACCAATCTCATCTCTTAAAAGAATCACATTCTTAGCTGTTGCATGGGTCATTCCAGATACACGTTCTAATAATTGAATACTAGCAGTATTAATGTCGACTCCTACCTGATTGACTGTCATATTAACGACAAAATCCAATTCATCTGCCAATAAATTTTGGCTAACATCGTGCTGGTATTGTCCGACTCCCATTGATTTCGGATCAATTTTTATCAACTCTGCTAGAGGATCTTGCAATCTTCTTGCGATAGAAACTGCACTTCTTTCTTCTACTTGATAATCAGGAAATTCTTCACGAGCTATTTTACTAGCTGAATATACAGAAGCGCCTGCCTCATTAACAACTATAAACCGAATAGACCGGTCAATCTGCTTAACTACTTCACTTACAAAGACTTCAGATTCTCTACTTGCTGTTCCGTTACCAATAGCAATAACATCAACTTGATGTTGTTCAATCATTGACTTTAAAATAGTCGCTGCTTGTTGGCGCTTATAGTCAGTTGCAGGTGGATGCGGATAGATTACACCCTTATCTAGCACACGACCAGTTTCTGAAATAATCGCCAATTTGCACCCCGTACGATAAGCAGGGTCTAATCCGAGTACGCGAAAGCCCTTCATTGGAGGCTGTAAAAGTAAATGACGTAAGTTCTCTCCAAAAATAGCAATCGCATGGCGATCTGCCCTTTCAGTTTGTTCACTCCTAATTTCACGCTCAATTGCCGGCTGAATAAACCGTTTATAGGCATCTTTAATTGCTAACTCAATCCGCTCTTTTTGTTGGTTAGGCAGTTCTTCATCTAGAATATGCTTTTCTATATACTGAAGCGCCGGTTCCTCATCTACTTGGATTTTAACTGAAAGAACCCCTTCTTTTTCACCACGATTGGAGGCTAAGACACGATATTCAGCAATTTTCATTAGTTTTTCTTGGAAATCGTAATACATTTGATAAACTCCACGTTCGTCAATGTCTTGCTCTTTTAAAGTAGTGGTCCAATAGGCATTATATTTTGTATATTTTCGAATAAATTCTCGGAAATCTGCTCGATCCGATATTTCTTGAGCAATAATCTCATGGGCTCCTTCGAGTGCTTTGTCAACTGATGAAACCGACTCGTTAAGATATTTTTCGGCCTCTTGCTCCAGTGGAACATCTAAGTCTTTATTAGTTAGCATCCAACTTGCTAAAGGTTCTAAACCATTCTCAATAGCCACCATCGCTTTAGTCCGACGTTTTTTCTTAAAGGGACGATATAAGTCTTCTACTTGTTGTAATGTCTGTGCCTGTTCAATATTTTCTTGAAGGTCAGCATCCAGCTTCCCTTGTTCCTCAATCGCTTTTAAGACATCCTCTTTGCGTTGATGGAGATTTAAAGCATACTGATACTGTTTATCGATATCATAGATTTGAACCTCATCTAGAGACCCAGTCATTTCTTTACGGTAACGTGAAATAAAAGGGATTGTATTCCCTTCCTCCAATAAATTAAGAACCGCATTAATTTGATTGACTTCTATATTTAATTCGTTGCTAATGGATTTGATAATATTTGCTTGATTGTTTTCATTATTCATCCTATCATTCTCCTTCTAAAACTGGGACGGAATATATCTGAATTACTGCCGTTTTACTAACTTTCATAGCATGCAGTTCTCCTCCAAAGACACAACCACCATCAATTCCCCATTTCATATCTTTACGCCAAACATTGGAATTATAGTAATTCTGATGAAGCACCATAGTTGGAGTGTGCCCAAAAATAATTTGTTTACCGGTAGAATTCTTTGTTTGATGAAAGCTGTCTCTAATCCACAGAAAATCGTGATCAGAAGTGTTTTTCCAGTTTTCAAGCGACAAATCTACACCAGCATGAACAATAATGAATTCTCCATATTCAAAATAATAAGGGAGACCCTCTAACCAAGTTTCCAGCTTAGGATAAGTCTGTTTAATTTGACGAGCTAGTCGTCTGGCTTGTGATTTTACGACTTTCTCTTCAGGAATATTTAATAACTGACAAATAGTCGCTACTCCACCATTCATAATGTAATGATTAAAAAAATTATGCGGGCTTCGCAAAAAATTTAAGAGCATGGATTCGTGGTTCCCTCTTAAACAGAGGGCATTCTTTTCTTTTTGAAGTTGCCATACACGGTTTAAAACAGCTAAACTATCATAGCCACGATCAATATAATCTCCAATAAAGACCAATCGCTCTTCTTCAGGTATCCAACTTGCTAATAGTTGATCTAATTCATCACTCATTCCGTGGATATCTCCGATAACAAATAAGTGCTCTGGATTATTTTTCACTGCTTCACCGCCTTTAAAATCGAATAAATTAAGTATAGCATAGCTTAAGTAGTAGGAAAATCATAGAATATTTTATAGAAAGCTCGATCAATAGTAAAGCCCCTCACGCAAGTTAGAAGAAACTACTTGAAGGGCTTTATTGTTTTGGTTCTATAATAAACAGGGTGGATGGAAGAAAAAAACACTTCCTTCCATCCTATTTTT
>NZ_JBNUPI010000034.1:0-6041 GCF_050409505.1 Facklamia sp. P12937 | reverse complement strand
TTATCCCGCAAATTTTTAAAATTTCAGGACATTTTCATTTACGGTTGACATTAATAAATCATACAGAGGCGTCTTGGATGTTTTAAAACATGGCATAGAGTTTGATTCTGGAGTTAAACTTAACTTAATGTATCGAAAACCTGCTAACTCATTTAATAAAGAAGCAATAGAGAAATATCATAAAAATATTTTGTCTGTTATGGAAGAAGTAAACCATAAGCCAGATGAAAGAATAGACTTAGTTATTTTTGTGAATGGAATTGCTGCAGTCACAATAGAGTTAAAGTGCAATACAACAGGTCAAAATTATGAAGATGCAATAAGACAATTTAAATATGAAAGGGACCCCAAAACAAGATTATTTAAGTTTAAATCTGGTGCAATTGTCAACTTTGCTATGGACTTGCATGAGGTCTATATGTGTACCAATCTGAAAGGTGGTTCTTCTTATTTTCTTCCTTTCAATAAAGGTTCGGGTTATGGAATCGATTCAGGGAAGGGAAATCCACACAATGAAGAAGGTCTAGATGTTTCTTATATGTGGGAAGATATTCTTAAGAAAGACACGATTCTCTACCTTATTGATAAAATTATTTATCTTAAAAAGGAAAAGAAAAAGGATGAATTATCAGGAAGAACTAAAACTAGTGAAACAATAATCTTCCCTAGATATCATCAGTTTAATGCTGTTAGGAAGCTCATAGCAGATATTGAAGAAAATGAGACTTCAAGAAACTACTTAATAGAACACTCTGCTGGTAGTGGAAAAACTAACACCATTTCTTGGATAGCTCACCGTTTGGCTTCTTTACACAATGATAAGAATGAGGCAATCTTTGACACGATTTGTATTATTACAGATAGAATAGTCGTTGATAGACAACTTCAAGATGCTGTGCTTAGTCTTGAACATAAAGAAGGTTTAATAAAAGTAATGGATGAGAAGTGTTCTTCTGCTGACCTAGCAGATGCATTAAATGGGCACACAAAAATCATTGTTACTACGATTCAAAAGTTCATGTATATTAAGGAGCTAGTAGACAATTTAAGAGAGAAAACATTTGCATTAATCATTGATGAAGCTCATTCCTCTACATCTGGGAGCGCTATGGAATCAGTGTCATATAATCTCTCATCATATGAGCTAGTAGCAGAAGATCAAGAACCTTATGAGTTTGAGAATGCTGAAGAAAAATCTCTTCAAGATCAAATCGAAGATGAAATACAAAGAAGTGGAAAGCCAGAAAATGTTTCAATGATAGCATTTACAGCGACACCAAAATACACAACTTTACAATTATTTGGAACCTTGAATGAAGAAGGAAAGAAAACAGCCTTTGATTTATATTCAATGAAACAAGCAATTGAAGAAGGCTTTATCCTAGATGTTTTAGACAATTATGTTACCTACAAAACATATTTCCAAGTAAATAAAGCAGTTGATAATGATCCTGAACTTGATTCCATAGCGGCAAAAAGAAAGATTGTTAAGTACATTGAGCTACATGATACAAATATATCTCAAAAGGTTGAGATTATTGTGGAACACTTTAGATATAACGTTATGCATGAGCTTGATGGTAAAGCAAAAGCAATGGTAGTTACTTCTTCTAGACAAGCTGCTGTGAAGTATAAGAATGCTTTTGTTGATTACATTAATAAAAATAATTACAAAGGTATCCAAGCTTTAGTAGCATTTTCAGGCAAAGTCACATTGGACGGGAAAGAGTACACCGAATCCGTTATGAATAATATGTCCGAGGATAAACTGGTTAATGCTTTTGATAGTGAAGTCTATCAAGTGCTGTTGGTTGCGAATAAATATCAAACTGGATTTGATCAACCGAAGCTAAGTGCTATGTATGTCGACAAGAGATTAAAGGGAGTAAATGCAGTACAAACATTATCTCGTCTTAACAGAATTTATCCTGGATACAATAAAAAGACTTTTGTATTAGATTTTAGAAATGAATATGAAGATATTCAAAAAGCTTTTGCTCCTTATTATACAGAGACTATACTTGGCGAAACCATTACGCCATCATCTATTAGAGAATTAGAGAAGAGAATTTCAGAATATCATTTCTTGGACTACTACGATATAGAAGAGTTTAATAAGCTCCTATATAAAGATAAGAGAAACTCTAAAGATAAGGAAAAAATGTGGGCTCTTTTAGATAAAAGTTTGAGAGTAATCAATAAGAATGAAGAGTTAGTGAAGTTAGAAATAAGAAGTGAAATTAGAAAGTTTATTAGGTTTTACGGTTTCTTAATTCAAGCGACAAGGTTCCAAGATGTTTATCTACACCAAAAATATAATTTCCTTTCTTATCTAATTAAAGAAATTGAAGTAGGTAAGATTGGCAATGATTTTGATATAGCTGATAAGATTACGGCAACAAACTTTAAACAAGTTCAAACTGATGAACACAGTAGTGAAATTGAATCAGACCCTGTGATCAATTCACCTAAACCAAATGAAGTTAGATTTGAAGAAGCAGTAAAGGAAAAACTGTCTAAAATAGTTGATGATATAAATCTTGTTTACAACAAAGAATTTGACTTTGATGTAGTCACAAAATCAGCACTTCAAGTAAGAGATATTCTTCTAAAGGATAGTAAGTTAAAAGATAGTGCGAAGAACAACTCCATCAATGATTTTAGATTTGCTTATTTTGATGCTGTCGAAGAAGCACTTGTAGAAGGATATGAACAAAACTCAGACTTCTTCTCCATTCTTCTGAATGATGGTGAGAGAAACAAACAGCTTATGGGCGTGTTCTTAGAAGATATTTATAATAGTTTGAAGACTGTGGTGTAATTAAATGTAGAAAGGGGCGAAGAATGAAGATAGGAATAAGTAAAATTGAGCTACTTGATGAGTTAGAAAAAGCTATAAGTATCAATGAGTTTTCTGTGTTTATTGGTGCAGGCTTATCCAAAGGTGCTGGCTATTTTGATTGGAAAGGCCTGTTAAAAGCTCCTGCAATGAAACTCGATTTAGATGTTGACGAGGAGCATGACCTTGTTAGTCTTGCGCAATATTATTGTAACCAAGAAGGTAGGTCTGAGATAAACAAACTTATTAGAGATACTTTTCCGACTAGCCTTCCGTTAAATGAGAATTATAGACTATTGTCATATTTACCAATAGACACTTATTGGACAACCAACTACGATATATTAATTGAGAAATCATTGAGGGAAAATTCAAGAGAACCTCTGGTTATTACAGAAGACAAAAACATGCATCTTCAAAGTAAAAAATACGATGCTGTTGTATATAAAATGCACGGCGATGTTGAAAATCCAAATAATGCTGTTTTAACCAGAGATGATTATGAGAGATATGGGATAACTGAAAGGGCCCTTTTTAAAGATGTGCTTGAAGGACATCTTATTACAAATACTTTTTTGTTTTTAGGCTTTAGCTTCACTGACCCCAATTTTAATTTTATCCTTGGAAAATTAAATGCATTAACTGATAGGAATACTAGAAAACATTATTGTGTAATAAAAAAAGTTTCAGCAGAAGATTTTACAAAGGAAGTTGATGGTAAAAGGGTACTTGATGAAGAAAAGTATAAGTATAATCAGGTAAAGCAAAAGCTATTTATTAAAGATTTAAAATCTAGATATAAAATAGAGACATACTTAATAGAATCATATGATGAAATCACTGAGGTTTTAAGTGATTTATACAGTAGATATAAAAAGAAAACTGTTTTCATTTCTGGTAGTGCTGATGATTATGACCCTTTAGATGAGCAAGATGCCCAAAGACTAATTAGTCGGCTTTCTTATCGAATGGCTGAGGAAGGATATCATATTGTAAGTGGATATGGGAAAGGTATTGGGTCTTATATTATTGATGGAGTTACAGAATATTGCTATTCAAAACATAATAAAAAAATAAGTGATTATCTGACGTTAATGCCTTTTCCTCTTAATTCAGTTTCGAATAAAGATTTAAAAGATACTTGGAGTCAGTATCGAGATGAAATGATTCAATCTGCAGGTATTGCTTTATTTATGTTTGGAAACAAATTAAAAGACGGAAAGCTGGCAACTGCAGATGGAATGATTGAAGAGTTTGAGATATCTAAAAATTATAAGTTAGACATTATTTCTCTAGAGTACACAGGTAACGCATCGAAGCAAATTAGCGAATTAAATGGAGAGAAGTCAAACAACTTTAAGACATTTAAGGATGTTAATTCATCTGTTGAAGAAATTATTGAAAAATTAGCTGTTATGAGTAGGAGGAGGTAACAGATGGCTAGAAATGTATTTGTTTCCTTTAGATTTAGTGATGGAGAAAAATATAAAAATGAGTTATGTGAAAAATTTAAAAGCGAAGATGTAATAGATTATTCCGAAGATGAGGATAGATCCTCAATGTCAGATGAATCTATTCAAAAATATTTATATAATAAGCTAAAAAGAACGAGTATCACTATTATAATTTTGACTCCTGACGCAGTGAACCATAAAAAGAATTTCTTTGGTCAGTATGATGATTGGATGTACGACGAAATTAGATATTCACTAGAAGATAGAAGTGAAAACAGAACGAATGGGCTGATTGCTCTATATACATCTGAAGCGGAGGGTTTACTTTACACGAACTCAACACACACCTGTGACAAATGTAAAGTAGAAAAATGTGTTAAGAGCATAAATGATTTTGATAATCTTGTAAGAAAAAATATGATGAATGTAAAGAGCTATTATAAAGAAAATGCCTGTGAGGGACTTTATGATAGCTTAAAAGATAGCTACTGTTCGCTAGTTTCTTTCGACTCATTCCTAAATAACATGGATTTTTATTTAGACGAAACAATAGAAAAACGAGAACGAAAAGATGAATTTAATCTTTGTAAGAGAATGTAGAAGCTATGCAAGAACTGAGTAGAATATCTTTATATAGATGGACTTCAAGCTTCCTGCAAGATAATACCGAATTATTAGCACAAATATTAGTGGATAACTCTGTTGTTGAAGATATAATTCATCTGTTGAATTTTAATATTATTGTTTTAGAGGAAGTTGAGCATCTGTTTTTTACAGATACTAAGGAAAAGTTGAATGTTAATGATAGTGGAGAAAAGCTAATTGGTTTGATAAATCAAAATATAAATAACTTACGTGATAACAAGTATTTTGAAAGTAAGGAGTTTAATAAGCTTCTTGAAAAAATTGCTGTTCAAAAAATCTATTATGCTTTTAACTCCTTAATGAATTTTCTGAATGAAAAAAGTAATAAAATAATATTTGATTTAGGAATTAAGATAAATTCTGAAGGTCTTGATGTAGATAGAAAACAAGTTTTTTTATCCCATGCTTTTGATGACAAGTTATATACATATGCCCTTTTTCTTTATATGTATGATAAAGATATCAATCTTTATGTTGATTGGTTGTACAATGAAGAAATGAAAGATGGGATCTTACTAAAACGGCATCTTAAAAATGAGTTAAATAAATCAAGCCAATTATTATATCTTAGAACTATCAATAGTGAGTTAAGAATTAGAGGAAGTGGAAGTATTCGGCCCTGGTGTTCTTGGGAATTAGGTAGCTATTATTCAATTTATGATATAAATAAGAAAAATAAGTTCTATATTGAAATGTATGATAGGCCGGATTATAAAGGTGTGGATAATTTACAGCTGGATGGAATTAAACCATTGAAGTCTATCGCTGGCGGAACTCTATTGTAAGAGGAAAAAATTGCAAACTAGAACTGGGAAAGATACTACAGAAACTGGGTCTCTCTGATACTAAAATGATACTATTCTCTTCAAAACTGGGAGTAATGAGGAAGAAAATCAACACTTTAGTCACATAAGCGACTTTGCGAAAGCTCTATAAATAGTCACTTCAACTTATATTTCAAGGAGTGGGAATAGGTTCCAAGATTTTGTAACCCTTGATTTTACTAACTATTCTAAGGGCACGAGTGGTTCATGATACGATTTTGATACTATAAATAGTGGCTAACCACTGGGAATGAAGAATAATAGAAGAAAATAAAAGAC
>NZ_JBNUPI010000033.1:0-6089 GCF_050409505.1 Facklamia sp. P12937 | reverse complement strand
TAGTTTTATCCCGCAAATTTTTAAAATTTCAGGACATTTTCATTTACGGTTGACACAATAAATAGTTTTTAAAAAGTAATAAGGGCGAAAAATTTTACTCTCTCACCCTGTTTTTCGTCCCAAATATTATATAGTTTTAGTACAAACTTACTCTAACTCATCATCTTCTTTATCTTCTGTTTCCAACGACTCATCTAGTTCATTTTCACTTTCCTCTGCCTCTGAAAAGAAATCATCATCTTCCTCCTCAAAATCTTCAAGCTCCTTATCTTCCTTTTTTTTAATAACCTTGAAATAATATCCTGCTCCTAATGCTCCTACTATTACAAGAGCAAGGATTAAGTATGTTCCTGTATTGCTACTTTCTTCTTTTTTCACAGGCTTAGGTTCTTCTTTTGCCGGTTCTTCCTTTGTAATTTCTTGTTTTGGTTCTTCTTTCTTCTCAACCATATTAAGGAGATCATCTTCAGATACTTCTGTTAAAAGCATCACATTTTCGCTATCCTCATCATGGTTAATAATTAAGTGAAAAGTTTTACCATTTTTAGTTGTAAAGGTAACAAACTGTCTTGCATCTGCTGAATACATATGGCTTAAATTATTTTCTTCACTTTCATTATGGTGAATTGGGTAGTCATTGTTCGCATTATCCTTATTCTCAGTAACAGTTCCTCTTGCCTTTGATGGAGCTGAAGCAACTCCTTTATTGGTATTTACATTTTTATTTGAATCATCCATCTGTGAACTATTACTACTATTATTGGAAGGCTGTTTTGGTGTCAGCTTATTTGGATAACGAATTTCTTTTTCTTTATCATTGCTTTTTCCGGTATTTATATCCTTTGTATTACTTTTTCTACTATCCTGTGGCAATGAATCTTTTTTGATATCTCTTACAGATGTTTGTGGTAAATCTCCTGTTTTTAATTTGATTTGTGAAGTAGGACTAACTGGAGTTTCAACTAATTTATGCGAAATAGGAGTTTTTCCAAGCTCATTCATCTTTTTATCAAGCTCCTTAATCTTCTCAATTAGTTTATCCATCTCTTTTTTCATATCTTGTGATAAGTTTTTATCTTCCTTGCCTTTATCAAGTTTTTCTTTCAGGCTATCTATTCTTTCTTAAAGCTCTTTAATTTTCTCTTTTTGCTTATCGTTTAATTTATCCTTATCCTTAGTTTCCTTGTTTAATTTATCAAGTTTTTCTTGAAGAACTTTAGATTCCTTTTCTATTTTGGAAATATCATTCTTAGTAATTTCTGTTTGAGTTTCCTTATTCTCCGTCTTTGTATTTTCTGTCTGAGTCTGAGCATTACTTTCAGATTTTTTTACTATTCTGATAATACTATCATTACCATCACCTTTTACTGTATAGCTCACGAAATCATCGTTAAAACTCATATTATCATCAAGCATTTCAAGATCAGAAGAATCTATCACCTGTTTTTTTCAAATAAAGCTATATATTCCTTATATACCTTTCCATCTTGGTATTGATATTTCACTTTTACTTCACTTTTTGTCTGACTCTCTTGATCCTTGGTATCAGTATTTTCTGTTTGAGATGATGCATTAGTTACCCTCGTATATAAATCCTCTAAAGGATATTCAATAAAAGCTACCCCTGTATAATATCTATTCCATGTTTCAATAATTAGTTTATCTTCAGAAATTTTTATATCTTTTACATTGTTGATATTAGGATTTGCATTAAGAACATTTTGCTTAATACGCTCAATTGTTTCAGGTTTTAGATCCCCACTATAATCTATCTTTTCTTTTATTACATTTCGGTTTAATTTATAAATATGTGCTTCAATTTCATAGACAAATTCATCTTCTTTATTCACATATCTTTTTTTTACTGCACTATTTTTTTTTTACAAAACCTATATAATAATCTCTAAAATATTTTTCACCCTCCAAGCTTATAAATTGTCCAAATCCATGACTAGCACTTATATCATGAGGGTAGCTTTTTTGACTGATATAGTCTAATTCATAAAGAGCATGAAATGGATTTTCCTTATTCATATTTTTTGTGTAAACACTTCACTAAATACAAGATCATCTCCTCCACTTTGATTTGAAATCCAATGTTTCATTAGAAATTTAAATTCTAACTCTTTATTACTATTTCTGTAAAAATGTTTGGAAAATTCATAGTTTAAACTTTTATATAAATTGCAAATAGAACTTAGCCACCTAGAACAAAGTAGGCCTCGCTCATGAGAAGTGTGAGTTCAATGATCCATGTAGCTGTTTAATCTTTCTGTGAGGGCTTGATAAGGAGCTGAGCCATGGTAGCCTGATGGGCTGAGCGGTTTATCTGGCGTTTACGCTAGGAAACCATGGCGAAGGAGGCTCCTTGTCAAGCCCTCACGTCAAGCTGTTTTCTGTTCATTCTTCCACGCCTTAACAAACACTTCGTGAGCCGTGGCGTAACCTAATAGCTTCCGGGGCCTGTCATTCATCCATTGTTGAATGCGATTAATATCTACCTGTGTATACCTAGCTAAAGACTCCCCTTTCGGTATATAGCGTCGAACGAGACGGTGTTGGTTTTCACTGGTGCCACGCTCCCAAGATGAGTAAGGGTGAGCGAAGTAGACCTCAGCTACAGAGGAGACAGCTTTTGTGAGTGAACTGAACTCTGAACCGTTATCACTTGTGAGAGTCTTAAAGAGTCGCTCAGCTTTATCTCCCAGCGAGTTCTTGAGTTGAGTGATCGCTTGATGAACGGCCTGACTGGTCTGATTCTTAATCAAAATAAGCCACTCAAAGCGTGAGTGACGCTCAACCAACGTCAATAAGGCAGGTCCCTCTTCACCATGTGGACCTACCACAGTATCGATTTCCCAGTGTCCCCATTCCTCACGATCTTCCACTTTCTGGGGACGTTCTTCAACCGATTTGCCCAGGATTTTGCGGCGTCTGGGTCCAGGTTCAAAAGCCTTGTGCGGTTTGCGTGATACCTTTTCAGGTAAATCACTATTCTTCGTTCGCATGAGACCCGCATTGATCCAGTTATAAAGCGTTTTTGTGCAAGGGATCAAGTCTTCACAGAACAATTTATGACGTTTAGCGTAACCAACAACCGCATCAGGGCTCCACCTCTCACTGAGTAGCCTTTCATCCGCCCAATCGATAAAGTCCTTACTATTGACCCACTTAGGTTGTCGTCCCGTTCCCTCGTGCAAGTGGTCATACGCCGCTTGTCCCGCAGCAGCACTATAAACCTCAGAAAAGTAGATGTATGCCTTTGCGTTCGAGGATTGTTTACGTTTTTGAGTAACCTTCCCGCGTTTCACTTCAGTATGAATGGTCTGAGGTGAACGCCCAAGTAATCGGGCGATTGCTCGGTTTGAGCCATGTGGAGTCTGCTATTCTATGTTTGTGTTGTTACTACATAGATTAGCAGACTCACTGGCTCTTTTTCTATTTTAAATGGCTAAGTTCATTTTACAATTCTCCATCACATTTAATTTTTAAAACTTAATCTATATTTATAAATATAATGAAAGAAACAACCGAGGACAATTAATCCGCGGTTGTTTTTTATTTAATATTTCTTCTGTATTTTCTAAAATATTCTATAGCCACACCCAAGCCATACCCATATTTATAGCTAAAACATCTCTTCATATACTTACAATGTATAAGCTTTTAAAGCCGGAATATTCATAACAAAAACTAATGAATTTTATAACTTCATGAGGTCATCTTTACTTTTTAATATTCAACAATAAAGTCTTAAGCGCTTAATAAACTATAAGAGTGGAAGTTTAAATTTTGTATTGATTCTAGAAACTTGTAACTGGCTATTTTATATCAGAATAGTACATTAGTTACATGAAATTTTACATCAATCAAAAACATTTTATCATCAATTTTTTTAGGTGATCTCTTTCTAAAATCCACCCAAATTTGTCAAAAATTTAACCTAACTTATATAAAAATTAACCCCCTATAAAAAGATTCTTAAACGTTTTGAACGTCAAGGAAACTATTCTTATAATATTCTCTATTTTGCTTTTTCCAACTAAACCACACACTCCACATGTAATTTTTAGGTAATTGGTCATTAAAAACACAGCCTTATAAAGACTATTATATCAACATTATTTAAGGTATTATATCATTTTAAAGCACTCTCTAAATAATAGTTAGGCTGTTTTCCTTTCTAATGTTTTTGTTATTAAGATTTTCATAGTCATTACATTCACTCATAACGATTTCAAAAAGGGTAACTATATATTTCTTTGACCCTATCGAAAAGAAAACGATAATCATCCCTTTCACTTCATAAAACTTTATCTATAACTTACTAAACTAAGTCTAAAAAATCATAGACATGATCTGGCAATAAGATTGCACCCTCTCTTTTATTATATAGATCTTGCAATTCTTGATTTACATTCTCTTTGTTAAAGTCTTGTCCAATACTTGGATTCCATTCGCATAACCTTTTAAATTCTTTGCTATCGGGTGTTTTTGATAACTCACGAAGATTCTCTAGTCCTCCAACACCACCACAATCTTCGGGAATATTCTCACCTTTAGAAGCAACCACCTGAGGAAAAATGCCCCCATTAGCTACATCTTCTTTCATCAAAGTAATCTTAAATTCCCAATTATCTCCAAAATCATAGGTATAATTGATTGAACTATATTCGTATAAATATGGGAGAACAAGTGTTTTTTCAGCGTCTTTTTTTATAAGGTTAGCTATTGCATCACTAAAATCATAATCACGGCTAATCTCTAAATCAATCTCTAATTGAGTACCATATTTTTGGAAACTAAATAAATGTCTATCTTCTAAACCAAAAGCACATTGAATAAAGCAATGTAACTCAAAAAAGGTCGTCCTATCTGGCACAATCATATTTCTCCAAATAGCAGGATTCTTAATCCCTACCAACTGTACTTTTAACTGAATCATCATCATCTCTCCCTTTCTTTTACTAAGTCTTTTTAAACTGTAGTTAAAATCCTGCAATTACATAGTTACTTATTTCATAGTGCATTATTATAAGATTAACTACCTTTACTAAAGAAAACGTTCTAGTGAGTCTGCTAATCTATGAAGTATCGACACAAATTTAAAAAGAAAGACTCATTTTTATGGATGTAACAAAGCGGTTCTTATAATCCAGATGTTTAATCTGCTTTCAAACCAATTATACTACAAATTCAGTCCTTTGAATATGCTCGACCTATTAAAACGGCTTTAAACACCTTTATCCGCTATAAAACTATGTCGCTAATGCTATTGAACTACCTTACTCCAACGCCAAACTGGAAGCAACTAACAAACTCATCAAAGATATTAAGCGAAATGCCTTTGGCTATAAAAACGACTCCCATTTCAAAAATAGAATTCTTTTAATATCAAGATTATATGTGTCAGGAAGAAATCGAGTAGGAGGCTAGCCATTAGTTGACTAGCCGACCTCTCACACCCCCGTACCTACGGTTCCGTATACGGTGGTTCCCTAGTTTACACACACTTTAGTATAATAGCCGAGCATTGACAGGTAGCCTGGCTTAGCTATTTCTTCTTTGGTTAGCACTGAGTTTAGCATTAGTGCAGCTCGCCACGTGGCTTTTCTGCAATTCGCCATTTCATGCACTTTTCAAAGCGGTATCCCAAATTTCTTTATCCTCTTGTATCTTGTTCTGACTTTCTTCCACTGTTTCCAGTATATTTGCCTTACTCTTCTCCTAAGCCATTCATCCATACATTCCAGCATGGATTTCATATCCGCCATTGAGAAATAATTTATCCATCCTGCGATAAACTTGTTCAGTTTGGATTTCCTTACTGCATTTGACCCTCCATTACTTCTAGATGTTAGCCTTTTCAGTTCACTTTTCATCTTATCTATTGACTTCTGATAAACCCTAACCCTATATTCCCCTTTTGTAATATAGAAGCTATAGCCTAGATACTTAACTTTCGTTATATGTTCTACCTTGCTTTTATTTCGATTCACTTTTAACTTCAGCTTTCCCTCTATAAATGGCAAGTTATTTCTTAAGGTTCTTTCTGCACTTCGTTTACTCTTGCAAAATATCATCCAATC
>NZ_JBNUPI010000032.1:0-7301 GCF_050409505.1 Facklamia sp. P12937 | reverse complement strand
TTATTTAAACAACGTTTATAGTGGTTTTTCGGTTTGAGACTTATGATACAGCCCCCTTTAATTATTAATACCACCCTTTTGATTGAGAATGTGACCAAGCTCCAGAAATCGATCCGTAACGACTTACCATATAGTCATACATCCATGATAATTGAGTATAAGGGTTGCTTTGCCAATCTTCACCATGAGAAGCCATTTTATTACCTGGTAAAGCTTGTGGTAATCCATATGCTCCAGAAGACATATTTTTAGCAAATGTATTCCACCCGGACTCACGATTAATAATAGCCTTCCAATAACCTTGCTCAACATCAGAAACACCTTTCTCAGCAACTATTCTTTCAAACGCTGCATAAGGGTCCGTACTGCTATTATCTACAAGCGTTGTTTCAACTCTTTCTTCATTCGTTTCAAAAGTTATTTCTTCATAGGTAGATTCAACATAACTAGTCGTTTCAATACTGGTAGTAATGCTAGTTGTAATATCTGAAACGCTAGTTTCAATTAAATCAGTATTAAAATCAGTAGACTTAATTGTAGTGGCTGTTGTTTCAAAGTCTTCAGTAGTCAGCTGTTCCTCGATAACTTCATTGCTCGTGGTAGTCATTTCAACAACTGGAAGAATTTCTTCACTAATTTCCCGAGTTGTTTCGACAACTTCATTAGGCATAGCTTCCTCAAAAGTAGGTAATTCTTCTTGAACTTCTTCAAAGTCTTCAGCTGCCTCAATTACTAAGAGACTCTCTTCTGTTTGAGCCTTTGTATTAATTGAACTGCTTTCAGTCTCATAAGCTGTAACTGTTACTTCTTCATCTCCTTGACTATATGAGATCGTCCCAGAATCTGAGTTAAAACGCAACTCTGCTCCAGCTATGATTAAATCTGGATTAGCTATTTGGTTGATTTGAGCCAAATCATTGACCGATATACCAGTTGCTCCAGAAATACTACTTAAAGTGTCGCCCCATTGAATCACATAGACACCATCTTGTTTTTCAGTCATTAGATTGATTACACGACGTATCTCATTAACTGTTCTCTGCTTCCAAACCATCGCAAGACTTCCTTGATAATTATCGTCCTGAGCTAAGATAGTTGGTTGAACAGTTACGACTTGCAACAATAGTGACGAGATAACTAAACTTATTATTGATTTTTTCATAAATACTCCTTAACATGATCACCTTGTTGGTGAATTATTATTAAAATTAATATATAAGATATCTTAAACAAGTTTATTAATAAGTGCACGTTTTTTTAGCACTTGTTACCTATGATTAAGCAAACCGATTAAAGATAGCAATATAGGTTACAGTGATATTACAATCAATCAAGCAAGATACACTTCAAGCCTTTTATAAAATTATGTTATAAATAAAATAACATATACGTTGGCTTATTTTATTGTTTAAGGATTATTTAATAGTACTATCATACTAATATGAAGGATCTTTATTGTTTAAAAAATAAAACAATTACATATTTTTATAATTTAAACCTATTCTAAAAACCATTTATACACTACTTTCAAACAACCTTTGCTTATTACAACTTAAAATGGTATCCTTATCTTGCTAGCTAAAATATTATAAGTATCTACTATTTTCACCATTTAATAATCAGTAAAAATTTTAAGCAAAATTAAATGTAATATAAAAAACACAAAAAATTCTTACTTTAAAAGTAAAATATGTGATACAATCTGACTAGGCATAAAAATAGATAGAAATGGAGGGAAAAGATGCAAACATACGGAATGAAATCAAAAAAAATGGCTAGATATGTTAATGTACTAAAACTTTTATCACACCCTATTCGTTTTTCAATCGCATTGCTATTAAAAAATAACGGTGTTATGAATGTCAGCAAAATTCAACAAGATTTAGAATTAACTCAATCTACCGTCTCTCAACACATTAGTAAATTACGTGAAGCAAAAATTGTCTCTGCGGACCGTGATGGAACTAAAATTTATTATTCCCTTTCTAGCGATACAGCCAAGCTCGTCTTAGAAACTTACGAAAACAGCTAAACTGAAAGCATTCTTACTAAAATAAAAGGGGCTGGGACAAAAGGGCTGCTCAGCCCCCTCAAAATTTACAGCGAGCCTAGATTGGAAAGTGACTTTCCAATCTAGGCTCGCTGCTTTGGGTATTTACGTAGATTATTGGCCATAAATATTCGCTCGACATCGGTCTTAGAAAAGCTATTGCGACCGTTGGATGTCGCTTGATAAGTGGTGTGTTTTTCTTTACAAGGAATAAAATCCTCAGCAATTTTTTGGTGATACTTTTTGAGACGACAGCGCTTCTTTTTGCGTTCATCCGCTCCGACAACAGTTTGCGTTTCAATCGCTCGATTAAGCGTTTCAATTTCTTCACTTACGAGCTGCTGAATCTCAGATTGAATCTGTTCGACTACCTCATGAATTCGCCTAAACACTATGATTTTCAGGGAATAAACAATCCATTTCCAGTGGCAAGTAAGTGTGATTCATAGTGTACTGTTACTAGATAGAAAGCCCCTCCTAAATGGTTTTGTGATTACTACTATTATAGCAGGAAACGCTTTCTATTTTTTTATTGTTAAAGAAAAAGTCCGATTAACAAATGGATCGTTGACCGGACTTTCTTTAATTGTTCAAGGCTTTTGTCCCAGCCCCTTTTATTTTTTAATTATAATTGTTTTCATCTAACATCATTTCTGTGGATTGCCTCAACATTTCTTGCTCTTTTTCCTCTAAATAAGCTTGGGGATTTGTTACTTTTTGCCATAAGAGCGAACGATTACTAACATAGACATCAAAAACAGCTTTAGATAATATTCCCATTTGATCAGGAACAGCATCGTAATTATAAGGATTTTCTGTATACACAGCTAGTGTGTAGGTTCCATAATCCGTTTGAAAAGCTGCGACATCATTTTGTTCTGTCGATCCTAATCCTGTTTTATTCCATGTGGTAACGTATGGTATAAATGCAGAAAGATATCGCCATGGATTTGTCATTAATTTTTGAATTAATTGACCATCCCAAGGTTCGCCATTCAGTTCATTACGTGCCATTAAAGCGAAATACATAGCAGCATCCCCAGGCGATGTCTGAAATCTGCGGTTGGTTGATCCATGATAATATTTTCCATCAACAAAGGTATCTTTTAGACCAAATTTATGGACATAAGGTGTAATCCATTCACCTTCGCCAGCTACTTCAATTAACATATTAGCAGCTGTGTTATCAGAATATAAAGGAATCAAATCTACTAAGTAATCCACAGTGTATTGCGACCCACTAGGGTCTCCTTGAATAACTCCAGCACCTGGGACGCGGTTTTCATCAGATAAAATAACCATAGAATTGGGTGACAACTCACCAGTTTTATAAAGCTCATAAATTTTACCTAAAACATAAATTTTTTGAGTAGAGGCTGGGAAAAATATTTGGTTATTTACTGAAACCTGGGTAAGATGCTCACTATTAACAAAAGAAGCTCCTGCCGTTGCACTAATATATCCCAAATAAGTCTCTAATATAGCTTCTATTTCATCTAAAAGCTCTCTTTCACTATAATAGGTTAAAACGTAATCATTATATGAAGAATCTTTTCTAATCCAACCAAGCTCATCATAGCCAAAATAAACATGTAACCAGGTTCCGTATTGATTAGTGAGTTCCTGTCCTACTTCCATTGGACTGTCTATCATTCCTTGAGTATTTAGTAAATAACGTGAACTGGCTAAACCAGGCGGATTTGAGTAAATTTTTAAATCAGGAGACTTAATAAGGATGCTGTACTCCATTGTTTTCAGAGTGAAATGCTCTCTTTTTTTATGAGGAGTCATGTAGAAAGGATATTTATTAACAGCAAAAAGATCCTCAACTTGTTTAGCTAATAATTCACTGTTGTTCAGATTTTCTTTTAAACCATCTTGATAATAACCTTTAGTTTTATCTTCTTGAAACCATCCGGTGAAGGGCGAACCACCTTGATAAAGTATCTTTTTCAATCCATCTCTTTTCCATACAAGTTCCGCCACTCCAATTTCTTCAACAACTGGTTTGCGATTAATAGACGATTTTAAAGTTGGCTTAATAAGTTGAGGTCGATTATAAAATCTTGGCATATAGTGATCGTTTAATTCAGACGAGAGTGAGACTTTTTCAGATTTAGCGTTGGTTTGTAAAATTGGATCTTTTCTTAAATTAAGATCTACTTCCTCAAGGTTAATGCTGCTATCAATCGGCTTTTTGAAAAAGTTTTCAATAATATAACGATTAGAGGAAGAAACAAAAGTGAAATAAAGTGTTGAAAAAAGAGTCGCAGTAATTAAAAAAGAAAGCAATTGTTTTTGATAACTATCATTCAAATTTGTTCGCTCCTTCACCTGATGTTATTGGTAAATATATCAATAGGATTTTAAGAACCCAATCTTAACTAATAATTTTAGGTATAAAATAATCTAACAGTTCTTGAGTAAAGTAAATGGTCGGGTAATCTTGTTCAAAAGTAGATAGGCTTAATTCCTCTTTCAAATCAAAGGGATCAACATTAAGAGATAATGAGCGGTCGGAAATAAATGCTTCGTACTCATCTTGTAAATTAGCATACTCATTTTTCTCATATCTTTGATTGGCAATTAACCTAAAAACAAATTCCTCAAAAGCTCTCTCTTTAATTCGCTCATAAGGATTACCAGCCAATCGAAGGTGAATTTGTACATAATCAGAAAAAGAGATATTCTTTACTTTAGCTATCGTTTCTACTCTTTTTAGATACTCATTTTGAAAAAGCAACAGCTCACTTTGATTAATGATGGTTTGACTGGTTTCAGCGAAAAAAGTGAATAAGTAAGGCAGTAGTTGATCATAAAAAAAGAACTCAGCCACACGATGCTTCAAATCATTATAAAAAAAGCTTCTCAAGTCTTGATAACTATAGATATTCGGAAGATTTAGATTGAATATCACTTCATCTGACAAATTTTTATTATTTGGATAATTTAGATTGGTTAGTTCCTCCACTTTTTGATCAACTTGTTTATTTAAATACTCTTCATCAATTTGAAGATATTTCTTAGGAACCAAAATATCTTCTTTTTCAAAATAACTTTCTACTGTACTAATCAAACAGATCACCTCTTTGAAATAACATAAAATTATCGACCTATCTATTATACCTTAACGTTGCCCTATAAACTACCTTATAACTATTGATTAGGTGAGATTAATCAATGTCGTTAAGAATTCCTGACTTAGTGATTACTTTCATTCGATGATGTGGTTTCTTTTTTTTGTTTTTTTGGCTGATCAATTCCTTATACCGTTTCTTTTTATCTTTATATTTTAAATAACGATTGTACAACTCTTTAGATAAATTCCCTTTTTTGATGGCTAGTTGAATAGCACATCCAGGCTCATTCACGTGCGAACAATCATTAAACTTACATTTAAGCGAAAGGTCATATATACTTTGAAAAAGAAGCGTTTCATCTGCATCTCTATGGGATGAAATAGTTTTAAAGCCTGGTGTATCAATAATATAAGAAGAGGTTTTTTTAAGGAAATACATAGAGGAAGAGGTGGTTGTATGCTTGCCTTTACCATCATTTCTAACGTTTTGAGTTGACAGTTCTTCTTTTTGTAAAATAGTGTTTATTAAAGTAGACTTTCCTACCCCTGATGATCCAATTAGAATAGAAGTTTTACCTTTTTTGAGAAGATTCATTACTTTTTGATACGATAAAGGATCATGAATTGATAATTGATTAATTTTCATTTTAGGATAAACCTTTAAAATAGTATTTTCAATAGTTGAAGCTTCTACTTGATAGTCTGATTTTGAAATAATAATTTGAATATCCTTAGCCATATTAGAAAAGGTAGAGACATAGCGTTCGAATTTTCCCAAAGAAAACCTCTGATCAGCTGCAATAAGAATAAATATTTGGTCAACATTTGCAGCTATTAATTGTTCTTTAGCATTATATGCCAAACTTTTTTGTGATGTGCTTTGAGCTTTAGTAATCAAGCTATCTCTTTTGAGAAACGTGGATATTTGATGTTCTCCCGCATTCTTTTCAACTAAAACATAATCACCTACAACAAAATCACTATTTTTTAAATTTACTCGAACCGAAATTAATTCGTCTTTTTTATTATGAAGCGTTAGAAATGCATTATTACGACTTGTGATGCGATAGATATTTAAATCATTATTTAAATTATATCTAGAAATGTAAGAATTAATACCATAATCTTTGTTTATCATCAATTAGTCTCCTATCTAAATTATCCTTTTATGCTACATAAAGCTATCTGTTTTCGTAAATATGATGAATTTAGAAAGACAAAATAAATTCTATAATTTTTAAAATATAATTAAAATAAAAAAGAATCTAAGATTAACTTAGATCCTTAAAAATATAGAAAATGACTAATGATAGGGTGGTACGTAAAAACAAATAACCCTAGCAAAAAACCATTGAAGAGTTTTTAGATTAGAACCTAAATTTTTATATTCTAAATTCATCTTGTACCACTCCTTTCGAATTTATAAGAAAATTATACTTTACCAATGAAAATAAAACAATAAAAAAACCTTCCTATCCAGGAAAGAGTTTAAAATAAATAGCGGTGGTCGGGGTCGAACCGACACGCCGTGTAACCGGCACTGGATTTTGAGTCCAGCGCGTCTGCCAATTCCGCCACACCGCCGTAATAGATATAAGGCGGTAGTCGGATTTGAACCGGCGATCAAGGTTTTGCAGACCCGTGCCTTACCACTTGGCTATACCGCCATGAAACTGGGGTAGCTGGATTCGAACCAACGAATCACGGAGTCAAAGTCCGATGCCTTACCGCTTGGCTATACCCCAATAATAAAATATAAATAGGCGACTGATGGGAATCGAACCCACGAATGTCGGATCCACAAACCGATGCGTTAACCACTTCGCCACAATCGCCATCATACTTTTAACAGGGACTGTAGGAATCGAACCCACACTGACGGTTTTGGAGACCGTTGTTCTACCGTTAAACTAAGTCCCTAAAAAGGAAAATGGTTAGCAATCCCTATTAAAATGGAGGGGGGCAGATTCGAACTGCCGAACCCGAAGGAGCGGATTTACAGTCCGCCGCGTTTAGCCACTTCGCTACCCCTCCAGCAATGGCTTGAGACGGAATCGAACCGCCGACACCTTGAGCTTCAATCAAGTGCTCTACCAACTGAGCTATCAAGCCTAGAAACGGTCCGGACGGGATTTGAACCCGCGATCTCCTGCGTGACAGGCAAGCATGTTA
>NZ_JBNUPI010000031.1:0-7647 GCF_050409505.1 Facklamia sp. P12937 | reverse complement strand
TGATAATGTCTCAAGAGAACACAAATCAAAATGTCCCACTTCTGAGTTATACTTCCTTCAGGGGGGTTAGATGGGGGTTTATTTAATAATGTTCGAACAAAGAAAATATGCCGTCATTCAATCGGTTGCACAGGGCCGAAAATCAAAAGCCAGAGCCCAGGTGGAGCTCGGTTTAACACGTCGCTCAATTAGTCGACGACTAACTGTCTATAAAACCAATGGTAAATTAGGCTTTCAACATGGAAATGAAGTGATTGGCTTTGCTTACCTTAGTGGTTTTTATAAAGCCTTTTTGCCTCAGGCTACTTTACTTTCAATCTAGACAGCTGAAGGTTGTCCAGTAAAGGGGGGCGGTCATGAACTTTATACGGTGATAGTGTTGATGCTCTCTCATACTAATATCGAATACATCATTTCTAACATTGTCGCTGATAATTATCGCTCTCTAAGCTTTCATGAAAAAGAAGGCTTTAAACCTATGCTTACTTTCCCAAAATTAGTGCGCAAAGCTGAACGCTTTATTGATGTGATTTGGATGCGAAAAGCTATAAGAGCTGTTTCACCAAACCATTCAATATCCAGCAGTTGAATTCGACTTTGAAAGAGACCAATTAATTACTGATTAATTATATCACTACACAGTCAAATAAATAGCAGGTTTGTTGAAGTTTCATTTTAAACTCCATTGTAAACCTGCATTTATTTTTGAAAAACTATTCGGGATAAGTAAAGCTTAAATCAGTCACTTTTTCAATATTTTTTACATATCGCTTTGCTTGATATTTAGCCATTGGTAGGTTTTGATCGAGATAATTTCCACAATCTCTGGCAGTAGCACCAGGTATCTCCCCTTCAAAGTCTGCTGTGAATTTAAAGGTTTCTTTAATTAAATTCAAAACTTCTAGCCCTTCTAAGGCGTCCGTTAAAATTAAATAGAAGCCCGTACGACAGCCCATTGGTCCAAAATAAATGACTTCCTTTTTATATTTTTCGTGATTACGTAAAAAAGTTGCTGCTAAATGCTCAATTGTATGTATTTCTGCTGTATTCATTACGGGTTCAGCATTTGGTGCTGTGAAACGTAAGTCATAAGTATGTAGTTTTCTTCCACCAATCTCATCTGTTCGAGACAAGTAGATACCGGGTTTTAAGATTAAATGATTGATGGTAAAACTTGGTATTTTTTCCAATAGAATTCCTCCTTTATATTGCTTCCAATGTAACGAAAGAAGAATTATCTGTCAATTTTTAGTTAAATAAAAAGTATATTAGAATAAAATGGATGATTAAACGCAAAAGATGATGACTTATATTAGCTTGTCGACTACTTACCAATCGATCGCGATAGAGCGTAATGGAAAGGGCTAGTAACAAGATAGAAATAGCAATGTCTAAAGGTTTCAAGCTTGACCATAAATTCATTAGGGTCAAAAGAAATAGCAAATCAATAACAGTCAACGTTATCTTTGAAATATTGAGCCCATTTTTTATTCCTAAAATGCCAGTTATAAACACTATAGATGCATAGATAAAGACTATTATGTTCATCACAAACCTCCCTTTACTTCAGTTTTTTAAAATATATCATATATCGCTAATATAGTAAATGTGAATTTCTAATCTGTATATTTAAGTTCTCCTTGTTTATTGCTGTTCTAATTGACCAGCCATAAAAAGGTAAGTATGAAATTTCGATAGCACCGACATCTTGTGTATCTAAATAATTAAGGTGTCTTTTTTCTAATTTTTCAATTGTTTCACTATGAGGATGATTATAAGGATTGTCCTTCCCAGATGATATGAGCGCTAATTCTGGTTGCAGTTGGTCTAATAGATCTTCACTAGTAGAAGTTTTACTACCATGATGACCAATTTTTAAAACGTCTATTTTTTCACTTGAAAAAACTTGTAACAAAGATTTTTCTAGCTCAATTGGTAGATCTGCCATATTAAGAAATTTTTTATCGTCTATTACAAAAGAAGTGATTAGCGAAGAAGCATTACTAAAATCATCTTTAAGACTCGCAGGCATATCCAAACAAATTATCTCAATTTGATTGCCTCCTACCCTCACCTTAGTTCCCGGATTTAAGATGTGATGCTGGGTCTGATTAGGAATTTTATTTGCCATGGTTTGCCATATTGCTGACTCTTTAGTGAATTTTGAATAATACAAATGTTTTATTTCAATCTCTTGGATAAGTGTTATCAAATTACCAAGGTGGTCGATATCTGGATGAGTGATAATGACGCCTTCCAAACTAGCAATTCCTTGTGATTTTAAAGCTGGAATGACATTTTTTAAAGCAAATTGAGTATCCAATTTATTTTTCTCCTGGTAGCTAGCCATCTTCCCTCCGGTATCAACTAACCAAGCCTCTTTTGAAAAAGCCTTTTTATAGAGTAAAGCATCTCCTTGCCCTACATCTAAAACGATGATTCGCTCACGTGGATCAAGATAAGGATAAAATAATATTCCGATTGAATAACCGATAATTAAAGATTGCCAAGCTAATTTTGGGTTACTTTTTAAATAATAAAACCAAATAATAGCTATACCAAATAAAAAGATTGGTAAGAAAAAGCTTCCGTTTCCTAATAAGATTGTTCCGCTTTCTATAACAGAATGAAGCGAAAGGAATTCCCACATTCTTTGGAAGACATTAGATAGATAAGTAATGAACTTTAATAAAGCTGGATAGTACTGACTAACATATAATAAAATTGAAAAAGAGAACATGCTTGGCAGAATCCATCTTTCGAATATAGGCGTAAATAAAAGCACGACTGCTAGTTGTAAAAAATTAATGGTATAAGTACTTGAGAGTAAAAGGGGCCATGAAAATAAGAAACAAAATAAAGTTAGTTCACTTTTTTCTTGCCAAGTAGTTGAAAGGCTATCGACTATACTTCCTTGATAAAAATAAATCAGATACGACATTATGAATGATAAAAGAAAGGCTAAACTTTTTATATTGAAGGGATTAATAATTAGGAGGGTTATATAAATTACTGACAAAACATCTAAAGAAGAAAGTGGCCAATCAAACCTTTTGCGTAAATCATTAATTATAATAACCGACATAGAACGGATAACACCTATAGGCCAAGCTACTAACCATGCAAAAAAGGTTAAAAGTATAAAATTGATTTTTTTACTTACTAGAGGAGAAATACCTATTCTTAATAAGATAGTATTGAGAACTCTTCGGAGATAGTTGACATGAAAACCTGAGATTGAGAAAAAGTGTAAAATTCCTAAAGTCATAAAGGCCTGTTTATAATCTTGATAAACTGTGGAATTTAAATTGTAGAGTAATTTATTATGAATACTAACTAAAGGAATCTGACCACATTTTCTTATATAATGTGTTAACCTTGCTCTAACATTAGCAAGTAATACTAAGGGATGGTTGATTAAATTAGATTGATTCAATGAAATTTTTTTGATTTTCTTTACCTCCACCCCCCAAGCTATGCCTTTTCTTTTTAAGTAACTTTGATAGTTAAAAAGATCAAAATTACGATTAGGTTCTACTTGCTTAATTTCGCCTTCTATTTCTAAACGATAGGAGCTAAGGGTTAAGTCAGGTAAATTTTCTTGCAAAGCTTCCTCATTCCAATAGGTCACTGTCACAGGGAAAGTGGTATCATTTTCGATAATTAAGAAGACTTCACCATAAAAAGTATTTTCACTTTGTTGGATTTGGTTTGGATTGATAGTTATAGTGGCTTCAATTTTTTCTTGGTCATTAAGCATAGAAAGTTGTTCTTGTAACTTGTTTTCTAAAAACCGATGCCTTACGAACACTAGCAATAAAAAAAAGACAGCTAAAATGATTACGGCCTTATTATCACACTTAATAATTCGTATAAGGCTTAAACAAAATAGAATGAAGAAAGACAAGGTGGAATGTATAAGAAACAATAAAAACAAACTAATTAGCATAGCAATTAAAGTCCAGTGATAACGACAACTTGTCAATTTATTCATTGCTGAAGCCCTACTGTAATAAGGTCTTTTAATCCTTCAAAGGTTTTTGGACCGATGCCTGAAACTTGTAAAATATCTTCAGTGGCTTGAAAAGAACCATGGTCCTGGCGATACTGAATGATTTTTTGAGCTTTAGAAGGACCGATTTGTGGCAAAGTTTCTAATTCTGCTTGATCTGCTGTATTAATATTAATGAGTGTTTGCGTCTCCTCTTTATTAGAAGATCCTACCAACATTAACTCCTGGTTTAAGGCCGATGTTTTCTGCTGTGATTGCTCGTTTATGATTAGGGTATCCCATTCCGACTGACTATATACTGTAACCATCATCTGATCTTCTAACAGTAACGCTAAATTTAAGCTGTCTTGTGCCGCATCTTCAGTAAAACCTCCAGCCTTATCGATTAAATCAATTAAACGTGATCCTTGCTGTAATTGATAAACTCCTGGTTTCATAACCGCTCCCTTCAAATCTACATAAAGTTGTTTTAATACAGTGGTCTCATTTTCTTGACTGGTCATTTCCAATGCTAGTGAATGCTCTTCTGCTTGTAAATCAACAGTATCCCTTAATAAATTGTTTTGATTTAGCATCATAAAAACACATACACAAGCAACTAATATCAATAAAAATGGCTTATTTCTAATTTTTGCATAAACAGACGCTTTTTGACTTTCTTCAAAATAAGACTTCATGACTTTCCTCCTCACTTGACAATCTTAAATACAAGGAGAATTTCTTAAAGGCGCTTTTAAGACCCCCAGCATCAAAATACTGAGGGTCTTAAAATAAGCTTTGGATATCTCTTTTTATTTTATCCTTTGAGCAAGTGCTTGGGCAACATTTGGAGGAACCATTTGCGAAATATCTCCACCAAAATAAGCGATTTCTTTGATTAAACTGGAGCTTAAATAGCGATAATTTTCATTCGCAAATAAAAGAACTGTTTCAAGGCCTGGGAGTTGGGTTCGATTAACAGTCGCAATGTTCGCTTCATATTCAAAATCTTGTGCCGAGCGTACTCCCCGAATAAGGGAAATCGCCTTAACTTTTTGATAGTAATGAGCAATTAAGCCATCTTCTAAGTAATCAATTTTTACATTTTTAAATGCTGCTGTAGCCTCTTCGATTAAAAGTTTTCGCTCCTCAACTGTAAAGACGGTCTTTTTTGTGGTATTCACTGCAATTAATACGATTACTTCATCAAACAATTGACTGGATCGCTCAATCAAATCTAAGTGTCCATATGTTAAGGGGTCGAATGAACCAGGAAAAACACCTACCCTTTTACTCATACTCTTCGCTCTCCTCACCTTGGTATTGATATATTCGAATGACTGTAATCCCATATTTTTTATTTTTTAATTCAAGAAAATTAGGGATTTCTTTTACGGAATGCACTTCGTCAGCCTCAAGAACTATTAAGCAACTCGGATTTAGAAAATCATTTTTGATTAACCACTCTAAGTCTTGCTCAACTTGATTTTCAGCGTAAGGGGGATCAAGAAATACAAGGTCAAAGGCTCGTTGGTTTTTTAGACCCCAATCTAATAACTTTGTCCGGTTTTTGCCACTTAGAAGTACAAACTTTTCTTCTTCTTTTGTCATCTTTATATTTTCTTTAATCGTTAAAACGGCTCGCCGATCTTTCTCGCACATAACAGCTCCTGCCAGTCCTCTTGAAACAGACTCTATGGCCAAAGCTCCTGATCCCGCGTAAAAATCCAAACAATAGCCATCAATCGGTAATCGATTAGCCAAAAGGTTAAACATCGATTCTTTTATTTTATCGGTTGTAGGCCGTGTGTTTTTCCCGGGAACCGCCTTTAAAGGTCGAGATCGATAACTTCCTGCAATGACTCGCATCATACCACCTACTTCTTATCTTTTGCTTCTGGGACGATTTCTTGGGCGAGATCTTTAAAGAATTCGTCAAAGGAAACCTCTTCTTCCTCTTCTGCTTTTAAATCAGGATCAATTCGATCCTTTATAGCATCTTTAAAAGTCATATCGATATCATCTCGGTATGAAACCTCTACTTCCCGCACAAAATTTAATTTACGCAAAGAAGATAAAGTTTCATCAAGCTGAGAATCATTCACGTACATGATGGCATATTTCAAGCGTTCACTTAAATAATGTACTGTGCCATATTTTCTTAATTGCTTCCATTGTTTAAGACTATATAACCATACAACAAGCGATTTTCTTTTTACTGCTTCAAATGTCATTAGCGTCCACCTTTCAAATTGGATACTTTTGAGCGATTAGTTGTTTGTCTCATCCGAGCTTCTTCACTGATGAATTTTTGAACAATGCCTATTATTATCAAATTGACTACCATGCTCGTCCCTCCATACGATATAAAGGGAAGTGTCACTCCAGTAAGGGGGATTAAACTTGTCAATCCTCCAATATTTACAAATGTTTGCGTAAAGATTAAAATAGCAAATCCCGTAATACAAATACGGTGAAACAATTTACTCATCATACTGGCTGTTCTGAGTAAGTAAAAAACTAAACCAAGTAATGTTAAGATTACAGCGCTTACCCCTAGCAATCCTGTCTCTTCTGCTATCACTGATAAAATAAAATCTGTATGAGCGGCAGGAAGCATTTCTTTTATTACTCCTTGACCTAAGCCCACACCGAAAAGGCCACCATTAGCGATTGCTTTATAGGATTGAATGACTTGATAGCCTGTCCCATGTTGATATTTAAACGGATCAATGAAAGATCCTAAACGTTCAAAAAAGTGCCTTCCAGTACCCACAAAATAGTCTGCAAAGTATATTGAAACAATATAGATAACTATAGTAACAACAATAAAAAATAACAGAGAAAGAATATTCTTCTTTCTTGATAAATTAAAAATCATAAACAGAGAATAAGCACAAAAACCAATAAGTACTGTTGTGCCTACATCAGGCTGAATTAAAACAAACATTGCCGATATTATCATTAAACCAAAGGGCAAAATGATATACCAAAAAGAAGACTTTTCTAGTGCTATCAGATAAGTTCTTTTAAAATAAACAGCCAGTCGACTACATGTGAGCACCATAGCTATTTTAAATAGCTCAGAAGGTTGAAAATTATATCCTCCAATATTGATCCAAGAAGATGCCCCTCCTCCTTCCTGACCGAAGAAAGTAGCATAAAAAATTAAAACCATTGTTAGAAAATTGAGTATATTAATTAAAAAGATGTTAGAAAACCATCCGTTTGGAACAAGCCGAACGAGTAAAATCATGCAAAAACCAATCAAAATTGAGAGGGCTTGCTTCTTCACCATGGCTAATGGATCTTGTGACATGGTAGAAGAAAAGACGGCTAACATGGAAAAAAGTAGTAAAACAATGACAATAAGACTTAGTAACTTATCGCCCTTTCCATATAGATCAAATTTTTTCTTAAAGCTTGTGATAAAACGCTCTTTATTCATTTCTTTAGAATCTACTTCTCTAGTTTTAGGAGTGATGTGAAAGACTTTGTTTTCCATAATTATTCCTCTCTAATTCGCTAAAAACATTATAGCATAAAGCATCAGTAGTGGGTATTTATGAAAATAAGATCGGGATTTACTCTGACTAGGAATTAAAAGGTTCTATAATTTATAGGGTTGATGGCCGAAGGCCTCAACTCTATTTTTT
>NZ_JBNUPI010000030.1:0-7905 GCF_050409505.1 Facklamia sp. P12937 | reverse complement strand
TTGTTTAAACAACGTTTATAGTGGTTTTTCGGTTTGAGACTTATGATACAGCCCCGATTTTGTTTATTCATATTTTGTAAAGGTATCTTTAAAGTCATCTATATCTATAACTTGGTCATAACTTATTTCTGGATCGATATGATGCGCAACTTCTATCAAGATAATCGGTAAATCCGAAAGAATCTGACGAACACGCCGAGCGTTTTGAATATCTAAAGCAGCGGTTATCTCATCAGCTAGAACGATGTCCTTCTTTCTAAGCAAACAACGAACCAGTTCCAAACGCAGGCGTTGACCGCCTGAAATATTTTCACCATTATTTTCCAATTGATAATCCAATATAGCTGGGATTTCATTCGTTAAACCAACTTGATCTAAAAAATATAAAAGTTTATTATCTGGAAAATTCTGTCCCAAAGTTAAATTATCACGAATAGATCCGTGACTGAAAAAAGGATGTTGTGAAATATAGGCAATATTTCCTTGATATTCAAAGAATTCTTCGCCTTGATTATTGCGCACAAAAACACGTCCATTATCAGCACTTATTACTCCTGCTATGATCCTTAGTAAAGTGGATTTCCCAGAACCACTGGCGCCCTTTATCAAGACTTTGCTTGGCATGGATAAATTCAAGGAAAAATTTTTGAAGAGTACTCGCTCTTCACTATTTTTCGATATATTTTCCAAGACCAATTCAGCGACAGAATCTGCTGTAAAATATGTGTATTCAGAACCAGGATCTTCAAGTAAGCTATAAAGTTTATTTCTCACGTCACTTGAACGCTGAATATCAGAAATACTGTACATGATCGATTGAATGGGACCACTGAGATTCATAGTCGCGATATACATAGCTATCAAGCTAGCCGTAGTCAATTCAACGCCTTGTTTTTGTAGGAATAGCCCTACAGCTAAAGGCAGAACTTGACTAAAAAATACTAATGGACCGTTTAGAAAAAAGACGATATTACTGGTCCATTCATTTTTCCAGCGAGCATTTTCATATTCCTCATTAATGTTTTCAAGCAGAGATAATTTTTCTTTACTAGCACCATAAAAATAAAAGGTGTTCGCTCCTTTAAAAAAATCTCCTACAGATCGATGGAATTGCTTTTGTTTTTTTGAGAAAGCAGCACCACTATCTTGTAAATGACGATTCATCAAGAATTGCGGTAAAGGCCGAAGAAATGAGAAAGCTACAAAAAAGAGACCTAACCAAAAATTGTGCCACAGAATAAAAACGATTGTGGTACATAGCATAAATGCCTTTCCGATCATAATATCTACAGGAAGAAGAAAACGATCGTACAATAGCTCCATGTCTTGTGTAAGGATTGAAACTTTCTCATCATACATAATGGAATCTTTTAAAAATAATCGTTTCATTAATTGACTTTTTAATCTTATTTGTAAATGACGTTGTAGATTATTACTAACAAAATTAGCCAAGAGCATAGTGCTATAAAAAATCAAGTGTAAAATTAAACCATACACTATAAAGGAAAGAATCGTATCTGTAGTCAAATGCTCTTCGCGAATGTTTAGTAAACGCTCAAGTAGTAATGGCTTTATAAGCATTAAACCACTATTAAGTAACATTCCTATTAAAAAATAGATGAGTACATTCTTTTTAATATATTTCAGTATTTTCATAAGCAAGTCCACCTAAACTTCAATTATATTAGTTATATTTTTTTCACCCTATTAGCTTCAACTTATTATTATCCACTATAAATTTTTAAATGCTCGAACAGTAATTTCTCTCAATCAATGGTCATATATAAAGCCTTTCCTTTTCTCTTTATTGAAAGTTACGTGTGCAGATAGTGTCTATGCTTTTTACAATAGGCCATTTATTAAACGTTTTCAAAACTATTATACTAAAAAGCTTATTAAATGCGACGGAATCATTCAATAAGCAGATACACATTTAAATTATTGTTCGGTTATTCTAAAATTTGAATTTTCTTTTAATTATTTTTATAGTTGGTAAACAATTTAAATAGTAGATATAATTAAAGTAGACTCTTCAATAATCTTATTTTTCATAAAAAATTAATTAAAAACTCGATATGAACAAATTTTCATAAGGAGGCTATGATGTTATTTTCAACAATAATTTTTGGTTGGATAGGAATTTTGATATTTCTACTCATTCTTTTTAACTTTAAGAAGATGACAGAGAATAATGAGTATGCTCTATTGCATTTAATGCAAGCCATCATGTATGCTATGTGGCTTCCCTTACCATTTGTTCTCTATCAATTACTCGATTCTGATATTTTATTGGTAGGAAGTGTGTTTGGTTCAGTTTATTTAATTCTACTAGTAGCTGGAATGGCTCTGCAAACTGGTCATATAGCCTTTTTAGCCAAGTACAATGAAGATAAAAAAATAAGCGATAGTCAAACAAACTATATGATGGCGACATTATCTCATCCCTATGAAGGTTTAGTTAATTTTTTCAAATGTTTATGGGCTATTTTCTTGGGGCTATGCTTTTGGCAGAAGGGAGAAGGCATAATGGCAGTGGTGATGTTTTTATTTGGACTGTTCATTTTTTATTATCTAATAATCATTTTAGATGCTAGTTTAGTAAAAAGTGTCAAGTTATTTGAAAAAATAAAGCCAAATACAGTGCTTGTTAATGTTGAAACTTTCTTGTTCTTCCTGACTCTAATGGTTTATATCACCTTTATTTTTGGAGCTTAATCTTTATTTTAAATGATAGATTGTAAAATTAATTGCGACAAATATTAAAAAACTCATAACAGGTTCGTGTAAAATGTAAGTAATCACACAAACACTAACACGGAGGACTGTTATGAGCTACACACATCTTACCATAGAAGAACGTTCGAAAATAGAAATACTTCATCAAGAAGGTTATCCAGTCAACCAAATCGCTAAGTTACTAAACCGACATCGCTCTACCATTTATCGTGAATTAGGAAGATGTATTTCTGGCGCTTATCAAGCAAGTACGGCTCATATGAATGCAGAGATTAAAGGTCAATCCAAAGGAAGAAACCCGAAGCATACTTCTGAATTGATTCAAGCGATTCAATCTAAACTACTACTCACTTGGTCCCCTGAACAGATAGTAGGACGTGATTATCAAGGAAAGCTTTCGTTTAAGACTATCTATAATTGGATTTATCAAGGAATTCTCCAAATCTCTCTCGATGTTCTCAGGCAAAAAGGAAAACGACGTAAAACGCCAGAAACTCGAGGGAAATTTAATATAGGGACTTCGATTACACAAAGACCTAAGGCAGTTAAGGATTGAAAAGAATTTGGTCATTGGGAATTAGACACCATGGTCTCTTCACGAGGAAAAAGCAAGGGATGTTTAGGAACCTTTGCCGAACGGAAAAGTCGTTTTTACCTGGCTTTATTGATGACAAACCGATCAAAAGATGCTATGCAAGGAGCTGTTGACAGCCTAATAGAAGTTTTACCGATTGAGGCGCTTAAATCATTTACTTCAGATCGTGGGAAAGAATTTGCTTGTTACCCGGAGATAGAAAATCATGGTATTAGCTTTTACTTTGCAGATGCTTACAGTGCTTGGCAAAGAGGAACGAATGAGAACTCAAATGGGTTGTTAAGAGAGTTCTTTCCAAAGAAAACAGATTTATCAAAAGTCACTCCAATACAGCTCTATGAAGCCTTGTGGCTAATCAATAATCGTCCTAGGAAATGTCTTAATTTTAAAATACCTTTTGAAGTATTTATGCACGAACTAGCATTACTTGAGTAAAATAATGTCGCACTTATTATTGCAATTCATCAAATAAAAAAAGGTGCTTAGATTTTACTCTAATCACCTAAACATTCTGTGTGTTGCAACTTACTGCAACTTAAATTTTCTACTTCAACTTACTAAAAACCCTTATTTTACTGGCTTTATGTCTCAATCATACCTGCATAAATCATGACATTGCAACTTAATGCTATTCACTCAGTTACCAATGACCATTACTTCCTCTGCCTACATATTTTAGACTATCTATTTCTTTAATGGCTCTTTCTATAGTCTTTACACTAACTCCAGCTTCATCTGCAATTGCTTTTCTTGTAATCTTATCATTTTCTCTTATTTTTTCTTTTATAAATTCTGCAAGAGCTATCTTATCGTGAGCGACATCCTGAACGACACTGTGAGCGACACCACTTTTTCCAACTTTTTAAGTCGCTATTTTCTTCAAAGAAATTATCGTTCTAAAAATATTTCCCTCCTCGAACAGAGGATCAATACCTGAATATAGTCTTGTATATTTATATGTGTTTCTCATACCTGAACCAAGCTCATCAGCAAGTCCTATTTCTCTAAACACTTTTGAGATAGCAGGATTTTTAGGGAAAGACTCAAACTTTTGTAAGTCCAATGCCCCATTCCATGAGCTAAATTACTGTTTTCTATAATAATCTTCTCATCGTCAATAATCATTTTTGCAGGAAAACCGCTTGAATGATCTCTATGAGCCAATGTACTGGTTATAAGTTAAAACCACTTCTTTTATCTCATTTTCAATCGCCTCTAAAAAAATTTTCTTTGAAGATTTACCCTGTGCAATATCGGATAATTCCATTTCCCATTTTGCTGTTGTTTTTGCGGATTTAAAGACATCAGCAACAATTGTTACAAGGCTGATTCCCTTATGTGTAGCAATAAGGTTTTTCTTATCTCTCTCAATAAATCCCTTAAAGATTAGATTTTCAATAATTCCTGCTCTTGTTGCAGATGTTCCAAGTCCCTTTCGCTCAACTTCTACACATTTTTCCAATGCGTCATTTCCTGCAAGCTCCATAACCTTTAAAAGCGTATCTTCAGTAAAGTGTTTCGGTAGTGCTGTGTATTTTTCTTTTATCTCCTTGTTTTCAACATCAAGAATATCACCTATCTTTACATCAGGAAGAAGATTATCCTCACTTTTCTTTTTAATATATTCTTTTAGATACTTGGTAAATCCCTCATCAACAATCACTTTACCGCTACTTGTAAATTCAAATCCGTCAAATTCAGCAACAATCTTTGTTGTATTCTCAATTAAAGGATAGCCTACACTTGCATGTAGCTTACTTAAAACAAGTTCATATATTTTTAATTCACTTTCCGGAAGTGAAGTTAAGCACTCATTCATACTGCTTACTGTCGGTATAATTGCATGATGATCTGTAACCTTTTTCGAGTTAAAGACAACCTTAATGCGTTTTGTATCAAAATCATTCTTACCTAAGATATTGTTAATAGTGCTTGTAATCATATCTTCCGTAAGACAACGACTATCGGTTCTTGGATAGGTTATAAATTTCTTTTCATAAAGACTTTGAGCATAGTCAAGTGTTTGCTTTGCACTATATCCAAAATACTTATTACACTCTCTTTGAAGTGTTGTTAAATCAAATGGAAGCTCAGGTTTTGTTATCTTTTCCTTTTGAATAACATCTGTAATTTCAATCTTATCGCCCAATAAATTTAATAGCTGCTCAGCAATCTCTTTATCGTCAATTCTGTCAGTTGAAAGTGTAAATCCATTAAATGATAGCTCTACTGCATAGTATTTTTCTTTCTTAAAATTGACGATTTCATCATCACGATTAACAATCATAGCAAGTGTTGGTGTTTGTACTCTTCCTACGCTATAGTTTTGACTATATAAGCAAGAATAAAGTCTACTGATATTCATTCCAACGAGCCAATCTGCAATCGCTCTTGCTTGCGATGATTCAAAGAGATTATTGTAAGAACTCCCATCTTGTAGATTATCAAAACCCTCTTTAATTGCAGTATCTTCCATAGAGGAAATCCAAAGGCGTTTCATCTTCTTTTTACAATTTGCTTCGTTATATACAAGTCTAAAAATACTTTCTCCCTCACGACCTGCGTCGCAAGCATTTACCACAATGTCTATTTCCTTATCGTTCATCAACTTTTTGAGAATATTAAATTGTTTCTTGGTAGACTTTGCCGCCACATACTTATATTCTTTTGGAATAATCGGTAAATCCGCCATATTCCACTTAGCATATTTTTCATCATAAGCGTCGGGATTCGCCATTTGCACTAAATGACCTACACACCAACTTACCCTATAGCCATTTCCCTCATAATATCCTTCTTTCTTTTTTAGCTCCTATCACTTTTGCAATAGAAATTGCTACACTTGGTTTTTCTGCAATTACAAGTTTCATATATTTTTCCTCCTGTTTTCAATAGAAAAGGGCGAAAGATTTAACTCTCTCGCCCTTTGTTTGCACCAAATATTGTATAGTTTTTGGTGCATTATTTAATTTTTCCTACTAATTCTATCGTTGTATTTATTACATCATCAAAACTTATGTCTTTAGCATAGCTGAATCTTTTTTGATAATTAGCCCATCTTGTATTAATATCTTTCTCATTTTTTAATATGTTTAATACCTCAAGAATACTATCAACATCAAAATTTGTCCTTCTGTATCTAAATGTATTTTCACAAGCTTTCTTTAATCTTTCAAAATCAATTTCTTCTTTTTCTAAATTATACAGAATGTAAATATCATAAAAATCTTTACTTCTACTATTAAACACCCCTCTTTTATAGACTGTCTGAAGCTTCTCTGCAAGCATCGTTTCTATGTTGTAAGCACAAATATCAAAAACATCATCACTGAAAATACTCTTGTATTCATAAGATATTTCACTTGGTGTAATTGGATCTCCTGTTGCTATATCAAGAGGAATAATTTGTCTTATATTCTCTAATCTACAAAGAATAGTAATTCTAAATCCACCATACTCATCTTCCTTGCGTATTTCTTCTATCTTTTGAATTTCATAACTTATTCCTGTATCATCTTTCTTTTGAAACATTTTTTCAAATCTTTGTTTTATATTTTCTTCTGTAAGAGAAAATCGTCTTATCAAAAAATCAATATCTACAGTATTTCTCTGCCTAATACCAATAACATTCGCAAGTAAAAAACCACCTTTAAATATAAAATTTTCATTCTCATCACTGTTGGCAATTTTTCCTAAAATGCTTTCCAGAAAAAAGTGTGTTTGTATTGCATTAAAGCTAAGTCCAGTCTCTTTTGATAATTTTTGACACATCGACCTTAATTTGTCCTTATTCATAGATAACCTCCATTAGTTCTTTTACTTGTTCATATATCTTCATTTTCTTTGAATACTCGTATAGTTTGTTCAAGTCCTTATTTTGGAAGCGTGCATACCTGTTAATTGTTTTAGAAAATAGCTCTGTTTCAACTTCATTTCTATTTTTTATAAGGTCGCAAAGAGTTCTTTCCAGATCATAAACTTTAACTAAATTCCCAAATACGGTTTTACATTCTGTAACACCTAAATCATAAATATCTTTTGTTACATAATGTATTATTACATTCTCACTTATGCGATGAGGATTGTAGCCTCTATATACTGTAATTTCCATTTCATTTGGAATTATATCCGTAAATTTATGAAGATACAGGGCAGATACATAAGAAAAAATAGGAACACTAAATCTACTATGAAAAAAGTAATATTCATCATAGTCTCCATTAGAATCTATATAAATCCCTCTACTTGCACGAGTTAGCTCTCCATTTTCAACCATTCGTGTAAGATATACGGTAGGAATACCTGAGTTTTTAACTTCCTTACTCGTAATAATTCCACCAGATTGTTTTATTTTTTCCCTTATTTTTTCTATATAATTCATAATACCACCCTTTGTTGTAATTGTGCTTACATTATATCATTTTGTACGCATACTTGCAACAAATAAATAGTTTTTAAAAAGTAATAATGTTAAACGTAAATGATAATGTCTCAAGAGAACACAAATCAAAATGTCCCTCTATCCTCTATAATAAATGATGAAAAGGATAGGAGGGAAAATGATGGGAGATTAT
>NZ_JBNUPI010000029.1:0-8331 GCF_050409505.1 Facklamia sp. P12937 | reverse complement strand
AAATTGGCAAACATATTGGAGATGAGAAGCTAAAAAGGCTTCGCTTTTTTTATTTATTAAGGAAATTTGGGCAGAAACAAAGACAAACCCTGTATGAGTCATCCTCAAAGAAGGGTTTGTCTTCAGTCTGGGCGCACCTTGGGTGCGCTTTTTTATTTGCAATCATATGTGGTAAAATGAAAGAAAACAAAGAAGGTGAAAAGTATGGAAATCGAGTTAGAAATCGATCGTCTAATGGGAGAAATAGAGGATTTATTCCAGGGGAAAGTAGATTCTCAGGATATTTTTGTTTTAGGTTGCTCAACATCTGAAATGGCAGGTGGAAAAATTGGGAAGGCATCTCGTCCAGAGTACGGGAAACTATTAGTCAATGCTTTAATCAAAACTACAAGCAAAATGGGACTCTTTCTTGCGGTTCAAGGCTGTGAGCATATTAATCGCAGTCTAGTGATAGAACGTCAAGCTGCTAAAAAGTATGGCTTAGAAATTGTCTCAGTAGTCCCTGCTTTGCATGCGGGAGGAGGAGCAGCCGTAGCGGCCTATCAGTTATTCAAGGATCCAGTCATGGTAGAGCATGTTCAAGCAAGTGCAGGTATAGATATTGGGGATACACATATCGGTATGCATATAAAACATGTTCAAATTCCTGTTCGTTTTAAACACAACCAACTAGGGTTTGCCAGGGTAAATGGACTATCATCGCGGCCAAAATTAATTGGTGGAGAACGCGCAAATTATTAAATGTAGTCCTTAATTATCTTCTTAACATACTGGTCAATTTGATAGTAACGCCCCTTTTTATCAATGGTTTCCTTATCGTCCAAGAGAGCTTCTAAAAGTTCTAAGTTTAAAATCCATTCGCTAAGCTCGTGATGCGATTGTTCTGTAATAAGTAGCACCCAATATTGAAAGGCGAGATAAGTTTTTGAATGATTTGTCGATGACAATTCCATCTTAATGAAACCCACGTTCCAAGTAAAAGAGAAGAAACGAGGGCTGTCAAAGGCCAATATTTCTGCTTGTTGTTCATTTTTAATGTGGTCTGTGTAATGCAAATGATTGCTTACCTCAATTTTTTCTGTTAAGGGAAGGCCATGCTATCATTTTGCATGAGTGCTCTATCCGTTAAAAAGGGCCGACCATCTTTTTGTTGATGTTTATACAAGCAAGTAAATTCAATAGAGTAGTTGTTTTCACCAAGATTAATTAAATTTATTTCAGGTAACAAAGGAATCTCCTTTATTTTTTTATATAGTTTAACAAGGAAAGATAGTTACTTGAACAGTAGTTAACAGGTTTTTAGATTATAAAATAGATAGGAGCTCTAGAATGGTTTTATTAAGGAAAAAAATTGGTGTCGTTGTCACAGGTGGAATTGCTGCCTATAAAGCGACTGAATTAGTGCGACAACTTGTTAAAGCTGGGGCAATAGTGCGTGTTATAATGACAAAGTCAGCAAGTGAGTTTATCACTCCGCTAACTCTACAAGTGCTTTCGCGCCATGAAGTTTTGATAGATACTTTTAGTGAAAATGATACTGAACACGTTCAGCACATTGAGTTTGCTGATTGGTGTGATCTTGTAGTGGTGGCCCCAGCAACGGCTAATATTATTGGAAAATTATCCAACGGCATAGCAGATGAAATAGCTTCTACAACACTATTAGCTGTTGCTTGTCCTTGTCTTTTATGTCCGGCGATGAACACAAACATGTATCAGCATCCTGCCACTCAAAGAAACCTAAAACGTCTAAAGAAAGATGGTTACTACTTGTTAGAACCGGATACAGGCTTTTTGGCAGAAGGTTATGAAGGCAAAGGGCGATTACCAGCTATTACTCAGATTGTTGAAAAGCTTGAAAGTATAGCAGCCAAACATTTTTACCCTCAATTATTAGAGAATAAAAAAGTGATTGTAACAGCAGGTGGAACGAGAGAAAGAATCGATCCTGTTCGCTACATTTCCAATGATTCTTCCGGCAAGATGGGATATGCTATGGCTAAAATTGCGAGTTTTTTGGGAGCAGAAGTCTCTTTCATTTCCACTAAAGATCATTTTCCAATGATGGATAATATGGACTTGATTTTAGTGGAATCAGCGCTTCAAATGCAAAAAGAAATCAATGAGCGCTATGCGCAAACGGATTACGTTATTATGGCAGCTGCGGTGAGTGACTTCAGAATGATGGATCAAGCTGAACATAAAATTAAGAAAAAGGATCAAGAGAATGAGAAAATCCTGTGGGAACTTATCGAAAACCCAGATATTTTAGCGGAATTAGGACAAAATAAAAAGCAGCAAGTTTTAGTTGGCTTTGCTGCGGAGACTCAAAATTTAATCGAATATGCTCAAAGAAAGTTAAAGTCAAAAAGAATAGATTGGATTATCGCGAATGATGTTTCTCAGAAAGACATTGGTTTTAATTCAAAAAACAATCAAGTGACTCTTTTAAACGAAAAAGGGCAAGTTGTGAACTTACCTAAAATGGAAAAAATTGATCTAGCAAGAAAAGTTTGGGAAATTATTCTAAATGATCCGATTATTAAAGATTAGAGGAGAATAAATGAAATTAGTAGTTGAAAATCTAACAAGCGGTTATCGCAATGTTCCGGTCATTAATAATGTAAATTTTGAAATTCACTCAGGCGAAATAGTTGGATTAGTTGGTTTAAATGGTGCAGGAAAATCAACGCTCTTGAAAACTATTTTAGGCCTTTTACCTAACCAGTCAGGGCAAGTGCTGATTGACGGCATCTCAATTGCAGAAGACCACCAGAAGTATGCTAGTCAAATTGCTTATATTCCTGAAACGCCTATTTTGTACGAAGAATTAACTTTGAAGGAGCACTTAGAAATGACAGCTCTTGGGTATCAAATTCCGATGAAAACAGTCATGCAAAGAGCCCAACCTCTTTTAAAGAAATTTCGCCTAGAAAAAAAATTAGAGTGGTTCCCCACTCACTTTTCTAAAGGAATGAAGCAAAAAGTAATGATTATTTGTGCTCTAGTTACGGATGCTCAATTATTAATTATTGATGAACCATTCTTAGGATTAGATCCGCTAGCTATTCAACAATTCACAGATTTATTGAAGAAGAGCGCAGTTTCTGGTCGCTCAATTATATTTACAACACACATTTTAGCGATTGCTGAGGACTTATGTGATTCTTTTCTTTTGCTTCAAAAAGGTCAACTTGTAGCTCAAGGAGACTTAAACCAGTTGCAGGCTATCTATAACCTCCAAAAAGCGAACTTAAACGATATCTATATGACCATGACTAAGACAGGTGAAGTTAATGATTAATTTGGATCATTTATTTAATAAAAGAGCTAATCAATTATTGAAGGAAGTTGGGAAATATGGGCGATTAATTTTTAATGATCATTTCTCTATAGTGCTTTTCGTACTGATGGGTTTTCTAGCTTTGACTTATAGAGATCTACTTGAAAGATTAAACCAAGGTTCCTATTTTGCTTTCATATGGATGATTCCTTTGATGATAGCTTTTTTTCTTACAGTAATTTTAAACTTCGGGCACCCTTTATGGTTAAATCATGAGGCTGACCGATCCTATTTATTTCCTAGAGGCGAGGATTGGTTTAAATATTGGCGAAAAGCTTTTATCTACACCTCGCTTTCTCAAGTAAGCCTAGCTCTTTTAATTAGCTTTCTTTTCTATCCGTTAATCTCAATTGTGAGTGATTGGAATCAAAATAATGCTGTTTTCTTCTGTTTTATTTATGCAACTTTGAAATTTTTAGCTGTGATCAATCAATACCTAAATCTTTATTATCAAAATAACAATTTTTTATCTAGAAATTCCGTAAAAACACTCAACTATTTTACTGGATTTTTTATAACGATAAGCTTTTATTTACCCGATTTCTATCCATTTTTAATGATGTTAGTTGTAAGCGGACTATATTTAATGATTGTATATTGGCGTTATCGTATATTAGCTAAAAACCTTGTCGATTTTGAGTTCATTATTAACCAGTCTCATGCTAATAAATCGCGTTTTTATAAGCTGATTTCTCTATTTGCAGATGTTCCACAAGTAAAAACTCCCATTAAGGAACGGAAATGGTTGTATCCTTTGATGAACTTGATTCAAGGGAAAAAGGCTAATCGATATAGCTATTTCTTTGCTCGAATGATTACTCGACATGAAGGTTATTCAGGTATATGGCTTCGTATTACAGTGTTTATTCTGATTATCATTTTCTTATTGCCTGATAATTGGTTGGCTTTAACCTTAATAGGGGGAATTGGTTTTTGGCTCGCGCTTATTCAAATTTTACCGATTTACTTACTAGGGAATAATTTGCCTTTTCAATTACTTTATCCTACTCAAGATTTACATTTGAAAAAGAATGCTTTTCAGAGGATGTTAGCTTCAATTTTGGTAATGATGATGCTTGCTTTTTGTTTAGGAATGCTAGTTAAAGTGGGTTTATCCTTAACACTACTGTGGGTTTCGTGTGCTTGGTTAATACTAATTTTAGCTATAATTCACTTTTATGTCCCTATTTGGTTAAAGAAATTAAAAAAGAAGTCCGATAAAAGAAAGCCTCTTTAAAGTAAGAAAGAATTTCTTTGATTGAAAACGAATTCTTTGTTAAAATTAATACAAATACTTATTAAGAAAGCAGGATGAATGATGTCAGTAAATGAAGAATATCTTAAACGTCTAACAGAAGTTAACGGGATCGGTGGCAATGAACGTTATGTTCGCGAATTGTTTAAAGAAGAAACTAAAGACCAAGCAGAAGAATATCTGCAAGATGGTTTGGGTGGTATTTTTGCTAAGCATACAGGCAATGCGGATGGACCACGCGTTATGTTAGCTGCTCACCTAGACGAAGTTGGCTTTATGGTTAAAGAAATCACCGATGAAGGATTTCTTAAGTTCGTTACCATTGGTGGTTGGTGGAGTCAAGTTGTCTTAGCACAACAAGTAACAGTAACTACAAGAGAAGGTAAGACATTCCATGGTGTTACAGGATCTAAACCTCCACATGTACTAACTGCAGAAGCTCGTAAAAAGCCAATGGAATTTAAAGATATCTTTATTGACCTAGGTGCTTCTTCTAAAGATGAAGTCATGGAATGGGGTATTCGCCCTGGCGATATGATCACTCCGTACATCGAAACACGTCGTATGAATGGCACTAAATTCCTTTTAGGTAAAGCTTGGGATAACCGTATCGGTATAGCTGTTGCAATTGATGTATTGAAGAATTTAGCTAAAGAAGGACATGAAACGGTTCTATTCTCTGGGGCTAATGTTCAAGAAGAAGTTGGTCTACGCGGAGCTAGAGTTGCTGCACATATGCTTAATCCTGATATTTCATTTGCTCTAGATACTGGTACAGCGGGTGACACACCTGGTATGACTAAAGATGAATCTGCAAGTAAATTAGGAAAGGGACCTCAAATCATTGTTTATGATAGCTCAATGATAGCTCACCGTGGCTTACGTGAATTTGTAGTAGAAGTGGCTGATAGAGAGAACATTCCTTATCAATTCGAATTTATTCCTGGTGGTGGAACCGATGCTGGTTCACAACACCTAGCATTAAATGGTATTCCTTCTATTGCGATTACTGTTCCAGTTCGCTACTTACATTCACATACTTCTGTTATTCACGAAGATGACTACTTAAATATGGTCAAATTAGTAACAGCAGTAGTGAAAGAGTTGAATGCAGAGACAATCAAGCAAATTAAAGATAACGCATAAAAATTAACTTTATTAATCCCCTTAAGCATCAGAAGTTTGATACCTAAGGGGGTTTAATTCATTAATTCAGTTCAGGAAATAAGGCTTCAAGCGCTCGTTCAGCTAGGGGTTGTGAATGTCCGATAGCAGGAAAAAGGTGCAAACTCATCATTGGATTGTAGTTAGCCTCTAGCACAGCGTAAGAATTGGAGTTAGATAGAGGCTCTTGATAGTTCTTGATAATGATATCTACTCCACAGAAAGTGGATTTCATAGCTGCAGCTGTTCTTTCAGCAATTTTAATAAAATCTGAATGAACTTGATCGGTTCGATCGATGGCAATTCCTCCGGAAGAAACATTAGAATTTTTTCTTAAGTAGACTTTTTTACCATTAACGGGAATTGATTGCAGAGAATAGTTTTGTTCAGCAAGAGTTATTCTTTCTATTTCACCTTTTTCTAATAAGGTAAGAGGAGCTAGATGTCTAGGCCCTCTGAATGGATGGTTATTTTCGAGATCGATTAACTGTTCAACAGTGTGCTGGCCATCGCCAATAATATGAGCGGCTTGTCTTTCACAAACTGCTAAAACTTTTTGATTTTGCACATAAAATCTTAATTCAATCCCTTCAATAAATTCTTCAACTAATACCGTATGATCGTGTTTGAAAGCTTCCTTCATAGCTTTTGTATAGGTTTCTTTTTCTGGAAAATTTTCGAAGATAGTAATTCCCAAACCATAGTTAGTATTTTGCGGTTTAATTACGATTGCAGATTTGTCTAATAGAGAATAATAATTGATTGCTTGATCTAAATCATTGAATTTTCTCCCTTTAGGTGTTTGAATTTTTTCTCTATCAAGAACCAATTTAGTAGCTGATTTGTTATCCATTAAGAAGTATGAAACCTGGCTGTCTAAGGAAGTCATATTAGCACTTTTGATTAATTCTGTATGCTCATTGAATTGAAGCTCAATTAAGTTATCTTCAATATCAACGATGGTAACTTGAATACCAAGCTCTATCGCTTTTTTTATTAAGGCTTGTGTCGAAAGTTCTAACTTCTCAAAACCATGAAGGAGATATTTGTTTTTTAAAGACTGTCTTTGAAAAATTTGGCTAAGTTTAAGCAAGCCCTGGGAAAGGTCTTTAAAGTCGGTATATTGACTAGTGATTTGGCCTGCAAGCGTTTGGGAGGGTTGCTCTATTTGCATAAACTTTTTAGCAACAAGCTGGCCTAAATAAGAGTCGGGATAGTAATGAGCATCTAGGTTTTCTGCAACAGTTTGTAAGGTATATGAGAAAGACTTAATAAGTTCTTTATTGATTAATGGATCGATAGGGTTAGATTCTGCTGTATTTTGGTTACGTTCATTGGCTAGATTAATTTCTTCTTCGCTAATTGACTGTTGGTGAAGAAGAAGAGCAAGAATCCATACTTTTACAAAATCGAGGTCTTCCAAACTGATTCCAAATGGTTGAAAAGGATTAAGATCAAAATTTCTAAATTCTAAATAAGAAATGCCCTCCTTGAGCATTGCGCGATTAGGTTTAGCCCCCCGCATTCTAACATCTCGGTAGAGCTCCTTCTCAAAATGTAGAATCCCCTGAAAAATGAGATCTTCAATATCTGTGACATATGTTTGAAAATTATTATAGGAAACTGAAACGTTTTTACTATTCCTGTAGCCATAGCGACTTTGGCGAACTGATTTCATAACTGTTTTGTGGGGTTTGCCGTATAAAACAGTCTCGTAATCATCTGAAAAATAAGGGGTGGCCCCTAAAAGATAAGTTAATACCCAGCGGTAGTAAAGATATTTACGTGTCAAGTCCATGTAAACCTTATTTCGATTGGAGATATATTTTGATTTTGAGGAATTCAGTTTTTGATTTAAAAGCTGATCATTAATTTGAAAGTTATAATGGATGCCTGATAGTAGTTGAACTTTTTTGCCGTAGTATGAAATAAGATATTTACGATAATTATAGTCATCTTTATTATCTAATTCAGCGCTTCGAATTTGATTAATATTAGATAATTGAGGTGGCATACTATAAGGCCAAAGCATTTCTGCTGGCTTCGAATTTGAAATTCTATGCTGTGTTATCTGGTGAAGACCAGCTAACCAATTGATTACCTCTTCATTAGTAGAAAAGGGTGGAGTAATTAACTCTAATTGACTTTCAGAAAAATCAGTTTGAAGATAAGGGTGGAAGGAACGGTTTCCCCAATCATGAGGATGGTCACTCTCACTAATTGATCCGTTGAAATTGATTCGAACGGTTTCTCGTTCGAGCCCCACGGTCGATTCCCAAAGTAATGGCAAATCTTCGATTGTAAACTCAATAATTTTATTCATAAGAAAGCTCCTCTTATATGAAGTAATTAATATTATAACAAAGTGATAAGAAAAAAGGTGAAAAAAATTTGAAAAGCCCTTGACTTAAGAAGACAACCCATGTTATATTATTTCTTGTCGTCACGAACGACCGAAACGAAAGAAAAAAAGTTAAAAAAAACTTTTTAAAAAGGTTTGACAAAAAGTCTAACCCATGCTAGTATATAGAAGTTGTCACTTATGGCAGCGAAGCTCATTGAAAACTGA
>NZ_JBNUPI010000028.1:0-10034 GCF_050409505.1 Facklamia sp. P12937 | reverse complement strand
TAGTGGGACATTTTGATTTGTGTTCTCTTGAGACATTATCATTTACGTTTAACATTTAGGGGTGTATTTTTAAGCAGATTTCTTGAGTGAAAAGGCTTTATCTGTTAATATTTATGTATTAAGAAGGTCTTTAAAATGAATTCTTCTTAAAAAAGATTTAAGGAGTGGAAAAAATATGACCAAATTAAAAACAGTTATCGGTATGGTAGCAGGTCTTGCAGGTGCCTATGCGGTAGTTAATTATCTATACCCTGAAAAAACAGAGGAGTATCGTAAGAAATTATCAGAATCGAGTGTGGAAGCGCGCGATCAATTGGCTTCTTATAAAGAGCTTGCTCTTAAAAAGGGTCAAGAGTTATCTGATGTTGCTGCTTTAGCAAGTGAAGATGCTAAAGTATCTTTTTCAGAAACGGCAGAAGAATTAAAATTTTCTCTAACAAACTTGAAAAACCAATTATTTAGTTCAATTGAAGAAACGCAGCATTCTCTTGCTAATCAAAATGATGATTCTGATTTTAAAGAAGTCTTAGCTCATTCAGCTAATGAATTAAAAGAAGAAATCGGACAATCATTTGAAGAAATTCTTGAAAGTTTCGCCAATTTAAAACATGAGATTGAAGACACTACCGATATCGCAATTGAGTTATCAAAAGAAGTTACTGGTGAGTAATTTTATATAAATTGGCTTTATGTCAAATAGGGTTGATGCTATCCAAGGAGATTAAGCAACTAATGGTTGCTTGGTCTCCTTTTCTTTTCTTCTTGACACATATACTCTTGGTTATCGATGAATTAAAGCTTAATTATACAAAACATGCCATCAAAAAATTAGCCCTAAGAAAAGTTTTACGAATCAGGGGTAAGCTCGGCTTGAAACGTACAAAATTCTGGCGGAGTCACGTCGCTATAGCTCTTACGAAGGCACTGTGGGAACAAATGCTCCCAACCACCTTAATCGTCGCTTTAGTGTAAAATGAATGGCAACTGAAAGTTAAATTAGGGAAAAATTCTGCTTATTTAAGCCCTATTATGGATTTATTTAACTCTGAAATGATCGCTTGGAATCTTAGCGATCATCCAACCTTAGATTGGGTCATCAAGCCATTGACTGACGCTATTGCTATGATTAAATTGGTCTTTAGAAGCGTTATGTTTGAATTTTTACAAATAAGTTAGTATATTAAGGATAAGGAAAGTTCTAAAAGAACGATTTGTCTAAAGCAATTATTTTATAGTATTTATCACCACTATAAAGATAAATTGTGCCTTAAAGCACCTTGAGTGTTAAAACTTTAAGAAAGAGGGATTTATATGAATAATGAACGAGATAAGCACAATGTTGAGCCTACTGTTGGAGGTCAGGGTAAGGTCGTTGTAAAGGAAGCTACTAAGGATACTGGCAACCACACTTATACCTCACATCATGATCACCATATAGGACATCATCATCGGATAGGAGAAAACTTATCGTGGCGTGCCGTTTTCGCTGGATTAGTGACTTTCGTCGCTTTAAGCATGTTGTTCTCTTTAATTGGGGCAGCTATCGGACTTGGAGCTACTGACTTAACCGCTGTTAATCCATTAGATGGAGTTGGAATGGGCTTAATCATTTGGACGATTGTGTCATTGATTTTAAGTTTAGCCGGCGGAGGATTTATCGCAGGATACACTGCACACCGAGCTGGTATGGTTCATGGTTTCCTGACATGGGCTACAGGCCTAATAGTAGCAGTAGTATTGGCTTCATCAGCAGTGACAGGAACTTTCAATACAATTGGTGCTATGTTTGGTGCGACAACTAGTGCTGCTGGAGATGCAATAGGAAATGTTTCAAAAGCTGCAGGTAATTTATCTGAAGAAGCATTTAATGCTGTAACAGATAACTTACAGCTTGATACATCGAACTTAGACCAAGAAGTACAAGATTTACTAGAAGACACTGAAATTGAACAGTTGCAACCAGGTTATTTACAAAATCAGTTAGATGAAACGGTAACTGATATTCAAAATGCAGCTAAAAGCGTTGTGGTTGATGGAAAACCTGTTGAGCAAGCGATGAAAGATGTTTATACAAACATTGAAGATCGTATGGCTACAATTGACGAAGGTTTAGATGAAGATGCTTTATCGAATGCTATTGCTGATAATACTGATTTAAATGATGAAGAAGCAGAAGAAGCTACAGCTCACATTATGAAATCATATGAAGAAGCTCAAGCTCAAGCGAAATATTTACTTGCTAGCGCTGAAACTGAAATGAATCGCTTAGAAAGTGGAACAAAACAAGCAATTGACGAAGGTGTCGAAACAACAAATGATGTTATGAATGAAGCTTCTAAATATTCTATCTATGCTTTCATTGGATCTGTTTTGGGATTAGTAATTTCTGCCTACGCTGGTAAGATGGGTGCAGAAAAAGAATTAGAGCAAGATCAAGTTGTTATTAAATAATTTAGCCTGTAATTTACAATATTAAACTAATAAAGAGTCTACTGATTATAGTGACCCAAGAAGTTGGACCAGAGAGATGAGTACATGTTGTATGTGCTTGTCTCTCTTATTTTATTGTTTTCTAAGCAGCTTGAAGATTAGCGAGAAACCTATCGAGAGGCCAGCATGAGGCAGCAGGGAAGCTTAAATCTACTTATGAAGATACACTTGATTCAATAAGTGAATTAAATAAAGCTCAAAACAAACTATAATTATTAATGAGTGACTTTGGAGATGAAATAGGCAAAGTACTAGCTCTGATATTGCAAGTTGTAGCTGATATCTTTCAATCAATTAGAGAATAGTTTTCTAAGCTTCCTAAGCCCGCAAAAGAGTTTGCCATTGTCATGGGATTGCTGGTGACCGCCTTAGGGGACATAGCCCCGGTGTTTATGGTGTTATTAGCCGTAGTAACTGCGACTCAACTATCGATTTTTGGCTTTATCAAAGCCTCGTTAGCTACTATAGCTCCGATTGCTCTAACAATAGTTGCAATAGTAGGTTTTGTTTTAGTAATCAAGCAGCTCTGGGAAACTAGTGACCAATTCAGAGAGGCTGTTATAAACACTTGGGTTGCTATAAAAGAGTTTTTACAACCAATCATCCAATCTATCAGCGATTTTGTAATGAAAATATGGAGTTCAATGACAAGTTGGTGGAATGAAAACAACGAACTAATTAAACAAACGATTAATACTGTTTGGGGCTGGATAAAGACTTTTATCTCAATAATATTGGATCAAGTTTTTGCTAAGGTCAGCTTAGTTTGGGATTGATTCAAGGGGTCACTCAAATGGTATGGCCTATCATTCAAGAAACAATCAGAATAGCAATGGACTTTATTCTAGGAATCATTAAGGCAGTTATGCAATTAATCAACGGTGATTGGTGTGGTGCATGGGAGACGGTAAAACAAACGGTGTTTCAAGCGTGGGAACGCATTAAATCCGGCACACAGCAAACAATCGATTCGGTAAAAACTTTATGATAAATGGATTGACTAGCGCAAAGAATAAAGCTGTGGAAATATTTAACAGTATCAAGCAAGCGATTACAGATAAAATTAATTCTGCAAAAGATGCGGTAGGGAATGCAACTGAAAAAAATAAAGGCTTCTTTAACTTCAGTTGGTCGTTACCCGAGATTAAATTACCACGACTCCCTAGATTGAGTATTACCGGTCGATTTAGTTTAACTCCACTACAAGTTCCAAGAATCTCTTAGCATGCGGACGGAGGAATTATGATGAATCATACAGTGTTTGGTATTAATGGCAAAAATATTCAAGTTGGTGGTGAAGCAGGTCCAGAGGCTATCCTACCATTAAGTTCTAAAGTATTAGGAGAGATTGGTGCAGGGATTGTTAAAGCAACTAATGTGACTAATAGCGAGAGTGGAGATACTTATATAACTGTCAATGATGAAGTTGCTAATGACTATGATGTTGATCGTATGATAGATATCATTGAAGAAAGGTTAGGAGAAAAGGAAACTAGAACAAACGGAGAGCTAGGTTTCACATAATAAATTATCCCCTTTGGTTAATACTGGAGGGAATCAAAATATCAATTCTAAGGTCAATTCAGGATTAATTATGAGTGAGGGTAGGCTAAATCAATGGAAAATTAGTTAGATAACATTTTCAAAACTTATAAATAAAGGAAAAATAATGCTTTTTTTATCTTAATATGATAAACTTAATCATGCTTAAAGGGAGGAGGAAAAATATGACAATTCAGGGTCTGGAATTATTGCCACCTAAAGTGTCTATAGAAGAAGAATTATCGTTATACAAAAAAATTGCTATTATCAAGAGTACGATAGGTAAGTTAAATTCAGAATTGAATCACTCTCCTGTCGATGATAACCTTCTTCAAATTCTTTCATTAAAGGAGTCGGTTCAATCAACTAGAATTGAAGGTACTCAAGTAACTTTTGCGGATATGATTGATCAAGCAAATTCAAAAAAGAAGTCTAAAGAAATTACAGAGGTACTTAATTATAAAAAAGCACTAACAGTTGGTATCGAAATGATCAATCAGGGAAATCCAATCAGTTCTAGGATGATAAAAAGTTTGCACAAAGAACTTATGTCCAATGAAGCGAGAGGAACGTCTGCTTCTGCTGGTGAATTTAGAAAAATTCAGAATCACATCGGTCCAGATAATAAAATCGAAAACGCAGTTTATATTCCAATTCCTGCTCAAAAAATCGGAGAATATATGACCAATTTGGAATATTATATTAATTCAGTAAAGCATTTTAGTTTTGAAAAAGAAAAGCTTGATGATTTTAATTATTTGGATGAAAATACCGATCCATTGATTAAGGCTGCAATTATTCATGCGCAATTCGAATCGATACATCCTTTTTTAGATGGAAATGGGAGATTAGGAAGAATACTAATTATTTTGACTTGCATGCAAGATAAACTAATTGATAAGCCAGTCTTCTTCATTAGTGAGGAATTGGAAAAAGAAAGGCTGAGATACTATAATCGCTTGAATGGGGTTCGTGGAAAAAATCCAAATTGGTTTGAATGGATAGACTTTTTCCTTTCAGCCTCAAAAAGAATGGCCGATTCCTTATCAGTAAAAGTAGAGAATATAAACAATTTAGCAAGATCAGGAATTAATATTATAAATGAGAACAATTATTACATTAATCAAATATGGCTATATACCTTTAGGAATCCATTTTGTAACGTAAAGGATGTTGCTAGAGCTTTAGGCATAACGGACGCAACAGCTAGAAAGTATCTAAAGAAATTATCTGATTTGAAGTTAATAGAGGAAGATAATTCAAAGAAGAGAAACAAACTTTATATTAATTATGACCTAATTAATATTATAAGTTAGTTTTTATATTCATAGCGTAAAATTTCTTGTGTAAGCTCCTAGACTCCCTAGAAAAAGAGACCTCACTTATGTAAGATTGTAATCACCACAAAACAATCACAAATAGGAGGTCCCTTATGGAAGACTTTAACACAAAATGATTCACAGCACTAGCACAAGGAGAATCTATTCATGAACTGTTTCGTCAGTCCTTAGAAGATGCCATTAATCTACTGCTTGAAAGCGAAAGAACGGTTTTTCTTAAGTATAAGAAGTGGAAAGTGAAAGGTTATAATACCGGTAATTCAAGGAATGGTTATTATTCTAGAAGACTACCGACTGAATACGGTACGCTTCACCTCAAAACACCACGAGGTCGGTTAGGGCTGTTTGATATTAAAACACTTGAAAGCCTTCAAGAAGCGCCTGCTCATTTAGAAAAGATGATAATTTTAATGTATCAAAAAGGTGTGACAACACGCGATATCTCAGAACTTATTGAAAAAATGTAGGGTCATTGTTATTCACCAACGACCCTCTCCAACCTTTCAATAACATTTTAAGAAGAATTAGCCGCTTACCGACAACGTCCGATTAAACAAGACGATGTTTGTCTATACTGCGATGCTACTTTTGTCCCTGTAAGGCGTGGAAATGTCTCTAAGGAAGCCGTCCATACAATTATTGGAATGGATGCTCAAGGCTATAAGGAAACACTTGATTTTCAAGTCTATCCTACAGAGTCAGCTCTTCATTACCGTGAAATGCTTCAAGACTTAAAACAAAGAGGGCTAGAAAATGTTTTACTTTTTGTCTCAGACGAATTAACGCCCTGACTAATGAGTTTCCGATGGCCCTTCATCCATCTTGTTGGACACACTTACTGAGACATGTCTCCATGAAAGTCCGTTTGAAGAACCGTCAAGAAGTGTTAGCGTCACTAAAAAAGTTCCTAAAGCCAGTAGTATCGTAGAAGCCACTCGACTACTCAATGAATTCATCCAGACCTGGGGAGCGACTTATCCAAAGTTGGCTGAACAATTGAGACTAAAAAAGAATCTTTTCTCATTTATGCATTTTCCCAAGGAGATATGGGCCCCCCTTTATACCAACAAACAATCAGAAGCCGTCAATAAACAAATAAAGCGGATCACAACAATAAAAGAACAGTTTCCCCATGAAGCCACTTAGGGAAAAACAGTCTATTGTTATATTACCGAGTATAACGCAAAGTTTGGACATCGGAAACATAAAGACTTTGGTAAAGCAACCTTTGAACTTCAATCTCTTTTGGATCAAAAACGACCAGTTAACGAGACGAAATTAAGAGAAGGTCTCACAAAGCCCCAAGTATCTTAATGGAGTAAACTAGCACCCTTCGGTTGCTTCCCTCGCATTTTAGAGGACCTATCAATCCTACAGATCTAAGCGAATCCACATGGTATTCGAAAGATCATCTAAAATGCGAGGTTAGGATCGGAAATAACAGAAGTATTGATCTAATAATTACAATCTTGAAATGTAGGTTACACAATTTATCTGACACTACCCAAGCAACAAGTTAGACTACGAATAAAATCTAAATGTTATAATGATGAAATTATCAATAAAATTAAAAAGTCTAGTATTGTTCAAAATTTTTGGGGTTTAACTTTTGAAAAAGAAATTGGTAGATATATGATGGGTATAGGGATTGAAGTTTTTGAAGCTATTAGTTTTTTAGATTCAAAAAGGATAGTAAAATTTTTAACATCGAATAAAGAATTAATATTTGATGATGGAGAAATGAATAATGCAATTAAAAAAAATATTACTTATTAATACATTTTATTTACTAAATGTATTTTACACTAAAATTCATCAAGCATTGGAAATTTTCACCCCTTATATTAATGAAAAACAAAATAGACCGCTAAAAAAGGAATAATTTGATTCAATAGAAAAACTAAGTAAATATAACTCAAATATTTTTAAAGAAATTAAATTTAGTATTAAAGAAGAAAACTATGTGAAAAAATTTGGACAACCCAATATTTTAGATTTGATTCATTTAAGTAATATTCGCTTAGTTGGCAATGATATTTTACTAGAAAGAGAGGTTTATCAATATATAGGATATTACTTAAAAAAAGAAGGGAGTTTAATAAATAATGATAGAAAGATTTATTGATCAAAGAGGGAGAATAATTGTTATTCCCAAAAAACAAAAAAATAAAATTATTATCTTTGACTATATTTTTGAATTAATCAAAAAAAAAGGTGATGAATTTTCTGAGAGTGAACTAAATAATATTATACAGGTATACTATGATGATTATGCGACAATGAGAAGATATTTAGTAGATTATGGTTATTTAAATAGAGATATATACGGGAGTATATATTGTATAAATTCGGAGATAAATCATGAAAGCTAAAATTCATTATTATTATTATTTGAATTTTTGTCTGTCTCATTAGTTTCATTTTTTAACCCAATATTGTATATTTATTTACTTAAAAACTTTTCATTAAGTGATGTAGGGTTATATCTAGCTCTATTTTGGCTATCGTCTTTTCTTACAGAGATACCATGTGGAGCTATAACAGATGTTATAGGAGAGAGAAAATCAATTTTTTAAGTGGTCTATTTAGAATTTTAGGGATTTTAATGATATTAAGTAGTTCATATACACTTCTCCTGTTTTCAGCTTTTTTATCCGGAATTAGTGAGTCTTTTTATTCTGGAACATTATCCAGTTGGCTAATCAAAGATTTAAATTTATCACAGGATAGAGATATCTTAGAACACATATTTTCTAAGGCGTCTATTATAGGATTATTGGCTGCATTGGTCATTGGAACTTTGAGTGCGGATGTATTGTATAATTATAATACAGATTTGCCATTTTATTTCAGCATATTATTTAGTATTATTTTAATTGTTTCAGTTATTAAATCTCCAATTAAAGATTTTAAAAATAAAAAAATATCTTTTAAAAACACTTTTAAATATTCATATGGTGAAATAAAAACAATATTTAAACAAATTATGACATCTAAAAAGAGTATTGTATTTATATTATTTTTACTTCTCCCTAAAGTGATAGATATAGGACCATCAAATCAGTGGCAGGCAATATTTTATACTAATAATATAGAAAATATTATTAGTATTATGTGGATAATAATCTCATTAAGTGGGCTTGTAGGGAGTTTAATATCTCATAGGATATTATATAAAAAAATATTTCTTATGTGATAACTTCGTTAACAATAATAGATATTATATTCTTATCCTTATTTATTCTCTCAAAAAATATATGGATGGGAATTATTACTTTTTCAATTCACGTAATGCTTAATACTATAACTGAAATTAAAAGTAATGTCGCTCTTCATTCAGATTTTGTGCAAGATGATAATCTACGAAATACAACAATCTCATCTTTTTATAGTATTGAATCAATATCTATTTCAATAATATTAGTTTTAAATGGGTTTATTTCTGATCAGTTTGGAATACTAAGAACATGGAATATTACCAATATTGATGTTCTTTGTATTCTTATTATAATTATTTTTAAATATAAAAAAAGAAAGAGTTTTTAAATGGCGATTAAAAGAACCTATGAACATTCTGTTATAGAAGAGCATCAGTCCATGCTATATTTAAATAGTATAAATATACAAGATAATATCAAGGCGCACAAAATTCATAATGAAATAGATTTTATTGATAGTCTCCCAAATATAGAATCATTAGATATTAGTAAATATAAAAAATCTGTATTAAATTGCCAAGTTAACACCCTCTTAATAAGAAATAATTTTGATTACTTATCTTGGAGAAAAAATAAAGATTTTTCTGAGATTAGTTTAATTCCAATAAAAATGCAAATGCATAACTTTTCCAAGGCTAAGATTAGTAGTGAATTTTTTAAAAAATTATGTAATAGTACAACTGAAGTTTTGTTAAAAGATATATTATTTTATATATCTGACACATTGTCTTTAAATGTTATATATTTAAAAGGTATGATAGATGGATATAAATGTGTATTTTTACCTTTAAAAAATATTAATTATATTATTATAGGAGACAAAGTAGGCCCGTTTCATTTTTATTATTTATTACATGAAGTTAGTCATGTAATTGTAAATTTTTTATTAATCAAAATGAATTTAATTTTTTCTATAGAGGAGGAAGAATATTGGGCTCATTTTTTTGAAAGTGCATTTATTAATTCCTATTTTAACAGTGAAAAAGAAAATTATATCGGATTTACACAGGCTCTATTAGAAGAAAATAAAGCAATAACAGAGTTTCAAATTGAACTTTTTAAATATCCATTAAAATATAGCTCCTTAGAAGATAAAAAAATTATATAAGGATAAATTATTTAAATATAATCTAGTTTCAAGTGAAAAATATATTAATTATGATTTTATGTTTGATTTTTTATCTAATCCTTTTTATTCAGCCTCTTATATTAATGCACAAATAAATGCACTAGATAATATTAATAAAAAAGATATAGTAACTGTTTTGGAAACATTTATCGAAACATACAAATTTTGTTAGGAGCCTCTTATAATTAATTAAATATAATTCAATATTCACTTAAAAATTGATATGTCAAAATTTTTTAGTCACTTTTTTAAAGGCTCTTTGTCCAATAGGGTTGATGCTATCCAAGGAGATTAAGCAATTAACGGTTGCTTAGT
>NZ_JBNUPI010000027.1:0-10652 GCF_050409505.1 Facklamia sp. P12937 | reverse complement strand
CGTTCTTAACTTCTCGAGCAGGCTGTCTTTGTTATCTTTGAGATACGGCATAAGTATAAATCTAGCTCTAATTCTAATTGCTCAAACGAATTGTTATGCTCTAGTTGTCCTGTGCTAGAGATAGCATAAGGGTTAGTGTGCTTATTATTTGTCATTTTTAAAGCCCTCCTTTTATTGCTAGGGCTTTTTTTTGCCTCTTGGTAGTCCTCAATCGTCATGTCTTGCGTCTGTTTATTAAAGTTATCTTTAATGCTTTCTTTTATCTTATCAAAGGTTTGATTAAAGCCCTCTAAGTTGTCTATGTCTAGTAATTTCTTTTTACTTGTTCGATAGATGCTGTTAAATTTCTTTCGGTCTGTGCGTTTAATTTTATCTAGGTTAGTAAATTTAGAGATAGCGATATATATTTCTTTTTCGTTTTCTTTCGCTTCGCTCCAATCTTTTTTAGGGTTCCTCGTTGTTATATATCTAGCTAAAACCTCTGACTGCATAGCTAAGTAAGTATAAGGTCTGCTGTCTAAAGGTGTTTCTTTGGATTTGTTGAGTATAGCTTTGCTATCTATGGCCTTACCTATCATCTCTAGTAAGTCTTGCCATGCATACAAAGTAACTAGCGACTTTATAATAAACTCATAAGATTGACCGATTGCTTCTAAATCTTCTTGCCCTGTATTTTTTAATAAATAAAAATCGTCAAACGGTTTTTCACTTGCTTTTTGCCGTTCTTCGTTTAATAGGATATTGACGAAATTATAAGCCATACGCCATGAATTAGCGTCTAAGTTTTCCCTTAATAGTTTTATAGAGTCTTGCAAATTGTCTAGGCTTCCTGCGTGTTTTGAAGTCTGACGTATAATTTCATAGTCTTTGTGCAACACCTCGCTATATGCATTCATTAAAATTTCATATGTGTTTTTATGTTCTAAAAAATTGCTAGGTGTATAATTTACCGTTGTTAAACACTTTTCTATCTCATCTATGTCTAAGCCTGTTAACTCGTCTTTAAACTTTAGCAAAGTATTGTATAATCTAATTTTTTTCTATAAATTTTAAAATATTAGTAAAAGAAAAATAAGGATAAACTAGCTGTTCTGCTTCTCTTACTAAAGAACTTTCTATCATGTGTTGCTTAGAGATAGTGATTAAAGTATTTACTCTAGTATCTGCGGGTATATCTGCATCAAAAGCTATTTCTCCTACTTCCTTAAATTTTATAATATCATCTTCAGTTATCATAGGTTAGCCTCATTTCTAAATGGTGGTATAGGTTGTTTCTCAACTTCCGCTAATACTAATTTTCAGAAGTTACTTTTTATAAATAGAATTCTTTTAATTTTTTATATTCTATAATATCTATATAAAAAATTATTTCGTCTATATTTTCATTTGAGGAACTGCAATACAGCATTTTAAATTTTGTCCCATATTTTCCAAACATATTTAATAACATTAATGATAATATATTAAAATTATCTTTAATCGTTATCATTTTAATGTCATTTCTTTCTTCAAAAGAAATAGAGTGTTGATTAATTTGCATAGATTTTAGAGTATCTCTAAAGCCTTTTATAAAGGTATCTTTTTCCATTTTTATGTTCCTTTCTTAAAAAATTTGTCATATTTTATAATGTCCTCTTGGTGTTTCAGCGTAAATTCTCTGCCTAAATCGTTCATAATATCGTTTATGCTCGTTTGTTGAATATAGGCTATCTTGCGTAAGTCCTCAAAGATAGATGGGTAAAGCAATAAGTTAGTGCGCTTGCTTTTTGTTTCTTCGGTGCTCTTAGGCCTACCTATCTTGCTTGCTGGGGCTTGCTTGTTCCGATTGCCTCTTATAAATGCCTCTGCTGGGTTGTTTGCTGTAAAATCTTTCATTCTATCCGCTCCTTATATAAATATTTCGATTTCTCTAGTTGTCTGCCCGTTCTCATTCTCACTTATTTCTCTTTTTATAAAGCCGTTAGCCTCTAAGGCGTTTAGTGCTCGGTTGAGGGTACTATAATCAAAATTAAAGGCTTTTATAAACTCATTGTTAGTGATTCTTACCTTTTCGTTGCCCTCTGCCTTTATTTTGATATATAGCATAACTAGCTTTTGTGTGCTGTTAAGTTCTTTCGTGTTAAAAATACTGTATAGCTCGCTTGTTGGTGTCATTTGCATATATATAAGACCCCTTTTTATTGGTGTGCCTATTTTATGCCTAATTCGTCAATAAAGGCTAAATAGTCCGCTGTAACATTTGCTTTTGGTGCATAGGTTAATAAGTCATCTCTCATTGCCTGCGCTTCTTTAACGGCTATTGCTTCTCTTATCTTCGCATCAAAAACTTTCGTATTAATCATGCGTGCTGTATTTTCTAGCATCTCTGTTAATTGCTGGGTTAGTATAGTTCGCTTATCGTATCTAGTTATCAAAATGCCTGCTACTTCTAGCGCATCATTCGTATATTTGCGTACTGTTTCGATTGTCTGACTAAGCTGGGCTAGCCCTTGTATGCTGTAAATATCTGCTTGTGTCGGTATGATAACCTTGTTTGCGCTCGTTAATGCGTTAATTGATAGTGTGGATAGGCTAGGGGGTGTATCTATAATAATATAGTCATACCTTGCGCCTAATGTGTCTAGCGCTTCTTTTAGTCGGTATTCTTTGTCTAATTCATTTTGTAGCTCATGTTCTATCAAAGTAAGGTTAGGCGTTGACGCTAAAATATCCCCTTGTTTTGCGGTTGTGACTGCATCAAGCGCCCGTTTTCGCTTGGTTAATACTTCGTATATACCTGCATCAGGCGTATCAATCCCCATTCCATAGGTTAGATTGCCTTGTGGATCTAAATCTATAAATAAAACGCTATGGCCTTTGTGTCTGATTGCATTCCCTAGTATCTGGGCTGTAGTGCTTTTAGCTACTCCGCCTTTTTGATTGATTACTGCGTATATCTCTGCCATAAAATACCCCTTTATCTAAATAGTGTTATTTATAGTATTTTCTAGTGTTATGAAAAAACAATTTTTACTATAAAAAAGAAAAATATTTTTAATGTTATGTACAAAACTGGAATTGCTATTAAAAGGTAAAGAAATAAGTTAATCAGTATCCTTATTGCATCAAGCGCTAAAAAACTTTCCTAGCCACCCTTTCGCTTTCTGTTGGTCATACGGCATAGGGTCAACCATTTCAAACGGCACGCGTATGGGTCTCAGTCCACGCATAAACCCTGTTAACCGTTGTAAACTTCGTCGCCCTTTTCTTTTTTCCGCTTGTCTTTTTCTCTCTTTGATTTTTCTTAATCTAATACCGTCGTTATATCGATTAATCGCCATTTTGTTCTTCTCCTATAAGTTTTATAAATTTTCGTTGTCCGTTATTCGGATAGCGTATTTAACCAAAAATAGATTTTCCAATTCTCGCCTCGCTGTTATTCTTTTCTCGCTCTAAATGGTGTAGGTATATCATTGTTGTCCCTATGTTTTGATGCCTTAATAATTGCTGTGTTTCTTCCAATGTACCCCCGTTTAGTAAGTTTAACGTACCAGCGGTGTGTCTTAGGCTGTGTGCTGTCAATCTATCGCTATTAAAGCCTGCGTCAACTAAGGCCGTTTTAACTATTCCGCTTATGCTTCGAGTTGTCATGCGTTTGCCTGCGTTGTTGTTGCTGGTTGATGCGAACAAGGGCGCTTTAGCGTCTGCTTGCCCTCTGGCGCTTAAATAAGCCCGTATAGCTTCCTCTACCTCTGGAATAACCTTTATATACTCTGTTCTATCGTCCTTGCCTTTAGCTTGTATATATAAGGCGGTACTATCTCCCACCGCGCGCATATCTTCAATATTAGCCCTGCTAACCTCTATTGTTCTTAGTCCGCCTGTTAGCATTAAAGCTACGATAGCATAATCTCTAAGTCCTTTTAAATCGTCTGTATTGATGCGACTTAATACGCTCCCTGCTTGCTTGCTGGTTAGATAGTCCTTTTTGTGGCTCTTAGATATTTTAGCCCCTTTAACACCTTTAGCTATGTTAGGGTATAAGCCTTTTGCTTCGGTAAAATTAAAAAGTTGGCGTATGGCTATGATGTAGTTTTGTATGGTTGATGCCTTTTTGCCGTCTTCTAGCAAGGTTTGCCTATACCTTAAAATATCTTCTCGTTTCGGCTGTGTTACGCCGTTATCATACATAAATTTAATGAATTGCTTGATTGCTCGTGTGTACGTTTTGACGGTGTTTTCTGATACGTCTATATAATTAATAAACATATTGTAAAACTCGCCAAAATCGACATTATTTGCCGTTGTGATAGGGTTGTTGTTTGTGTGTATAGTTTGTATATCATGCATATTATTACCCCCTGTTTAGTATAGCTTAATTTGCTCTAACTTCCGATAACTTTTTTATTTTTTTATAAAAACGGGGCATAATACCCCGCCTAATCAATGTTATATGCTTCTTTTATTTTATTTTTTAACGTTTGATGCGTGACTGTATCGTTTAAAATAACACCTATAAGGTCAATCGCATCAACTAAAGCCTGTTCTATTGGTTTATCTTTGTTAATGCTCTTTATAAGTTTAGAGGTTAGCAAATTACTGCGGTTATACCTCTTTAACTGGCGTTTGTATGCTTCCCTTATAAATAGCGCCTGCTTCTTGGCGTCTGTTGTCATTTTAGGCTCTTTCAAAAGGCTCTCGAAAGGGTCTGGAGGGGCTGGTGTGGTATCCCCCCAAATTTTATTAGCTTGTCATAATCAATTTTATCTGTCATTTTATGCCCTCTAATATAATTTAAGCTGTTTTCTTATTTCTTCGGTATCTGCATGTATATCATAAGCAGCCATGAAATAATCTCTAAAATCGTCTAAGTCTTTAGCGTTTTGAGCTTCTTCCATTAATATAATTTGTTCAGCTTCATATCAGGCTATTAAAAAGTGCAGCTCTTCGATTGAGTAGTTTTTTTCTTTTAACTGCTTTATTCGTCGGCTTCGATATTTGTTTACTCTTTCTAAAAAAGTCCCTTTATTATTTTTAATTAATTTAAACATTTCAAATTTCATTTTTAATTCTCCTTTTTATCTATTCGTTTTGAGTAATATACTTTTACCTTATAATTAGTTATACTGCTGTATGGTTCTTTAAAACTTTCTAGTATCTCAAGGATAGGTCATCTTTAATAATATTTATCAAACAGTCATTTAATCTCTGGGCTATTCGCTTAGTGGTTTTTCTTTATTTATATCTGTGTCACTCTGTGTCTGTCCTTTTTTAAAGCATTAAGATAATTCTGGTTGTTCTTCTTTTATCTGGTCTGATAAATCAAACAAAATACACGCCACCTCGTCTAAGTCTTTTAAGATGCGCTGGTTGTAGTGAAACTGCGTATCTTAAAATCTTTTCATCATGTATACTACATACTGGTAGTCCTTCTCTTTAATCATTGATAAAGCATCTATTTGCTGTTGATATAGTTCGATAACTCTCATATGGTCGCATACGTTTTGTGCCCATTGCGAAGCTTGTTCGTGTGTTAGTTTTTGTTCTTTTTCCATTGGTTTGTTTCTCCCCTTATATGTGTTATAATTGGGGTATCTAAATAGTGGTATTTAACGTACCCCTTAGCCTGTGAGTAGTGCCTCTACTTGCGGGCTTTTTTTATTGCGCTTTTAGCGCTTCGATTGCTTCTAATACCCTTGCTTTGCGTTCTGGTTTTAATGGTGTTCTTAGCCACAAAACAAGCGTACCTGCTGTTATCCCAATTTGCTGTGCTACCTGCCAATGCTTTAAGCCAGCGTCTTTTATCTTTTTCCTAATCGTTTTATTGGCTTTATCCATAAGTTGCTCCTTTCTTTGAAAGTTTAGTACACAAGTTATTATTCAATTACTATGTGTATAATAATAACACTGATGCTTATTTAAATCTATATAAATAGGCGAGTTTTATCTAATTATTATGTGTATAGTAAAACGTTGCATGTTAACAGCCTTATAATTACCTAACGCTGGTATATATGTAGGGTACGGGTGCTAATTACGCTTTAATACTGTTTCGTAACCTTTGTAAAATCTTGGAATGTATATTTGCATACCCCTATATTTAAGGCTTTATTTTTTTATGCTTAAAATTTTTAAACGGCTTTATATCAACGATAGTTTGGCGTGAGAAAATATGTACAGTACGGCGTGAAGTTCGGCCGACAGACGGGAGGGTGAGGTATGCCCCGTCTTTTATATAACCGTACCTCGATGGCGGCTCTTTTATCGATCGCATCTCCTATGCTTGTTGAGGTATGTTGAAACTCTTATTGTTGGAATATGTCGGACAAAACACTAAATTTCGCAACGTTTCGAACTTTTAAAAGATGCGCTTATACTCTGCCCGCCTGCCCTGTGATGCGCCTTTGTTTTTATGGAGTTATCAGGTTTTAAATATTTGCCCCCCTCTCACGCGCGCGCGTATATTTTTTCGGAGTCTTCCCCCCTCCCAGTTGTCTGGTTCCCCGTGGTAGGGGCATTTGATTTCATGGGGGGTATTGTCCACTTTATTAGCTTGGGTAGTACCGCATCATTAATTAATCATTATCGTTTTATAACTAAAATGTGCGACGTCGGTTTTTTAAAAATATATGGACATCATTTATTGGCTTATATTTGCGTTATGTGACGTTTTAATGTTTTATGTATAGAGTTTTTTACATGTTCTTAGTTAAAGCTTCTGTAACGTTAATTATTTAACCGCACGAGTGCATCAAGGTACTTACTATTATCTATAAATATTATTGCCTTTACTTTGAGTCAATCTACCCTCATGCCTCGCTTGTTATTTATTAGTCCTATATCTCGCTTTATAGCCGTTTTAATTGCTTGGTTATATTAAAAACACTAGGGCATAATAAAAAGCCCTAAAATAGGGCTTCAGACTGAAGACAAACCCTTTGTGAGTTAATCTCAAATAAAGGGGTTGTCTTCAGTCTGAACACTGTTTTATCAGTGTTTATTTTATCTGTTGCTCGTTCGTCATAAGGCGCTAATATCTGTAAGAAGTCAATAATCACTAATGACGGTTCTTTTTCCCACTTAATATGCTGTGCTACTGCTTGCCTTATTTGTTTTGCTCCTATATCCCCTTGCCCCTCGTGTATAAAGATATGCTTAGCAAAGTTCTCGTATTCTTTAATACCCTCTGCAATGATTTCCTTTTCTTCGCTTGTGTAGTTCTTCCAAAATCTACCTACCGTTATACCCCTAACGCTCTTAGCATTTTTAATTGATGCGCCTTTAGCTATCACTTGCTCATAAGTTAAGCGTGATATTGTCTTGGCCATGATTTCGTGCCTGCTCATCTCTAAACTAAAAATAAGTACGTCTTTGCCTTGTTTAGCTACTGCATCTGCAATCTGTAAAGATAGGGTAGTTTTTCCTAACGAACTGATAGCACCGATAACATAAAGCCCCTCATAAAAGCCACCATCTAAATATTTGTCTAAGTTTTTAAAGCCTGTTGATATGCCTTTCTTGTTATCCTTGATAATTCCATCAATAAAACTAGGTAAATGATGCGCTGGTGAAGTTCTGGCGTATAACTCGGTTATTTGTAAGTCTCTATCCGCCTCTGTTAGTGCATCTAATATTTTTGTAGGTACATTGTTAATATCGTACTTTTCAAGGTCTATTTCGCCTGCATCGATCGCCTTTATAATGGCCTCGTTCTGGTTTCGTGGCGCTTGTTGGGCTGGTGATGTTCTATCCATAAAATCAAGTTGCCCCTTATCATTGTTATGTTTTTTATACTCTGCCTGTACTTTCGCATCATTCCTGCAAAGTTCTATCATAGCTTTTTGACTTGGTAAATCTTTGATAGCTGTATCTGTTATGCCTGCATCTAACTCTCCAAACTTATGTATCCTTACTAAATCAAAGGCGTTATTATTTCCATGTGCGGGGTCTGTGTCATGTTCAGAGTATAAATAACTAGCTTCGCCAAAATCATGATATACTCTTGCGCCGTCTGTACTGCTTCCGCCCGTCCACGAATAGCGCTCTGTCCTTGTGTTGTAAGTATATGCTTCGGGTATAAACTTGCTTATAGCATCATGGATATTATAGGTGCGGTTAAATGCGCCAATATAGCCGTATTTCTTGTGAGGGTCGGTTATATCTCCACTGGGTCTAGTTCCTGTTACGTCTACCTTTGCTTGTTCTTTAGGGTGTAGGTTCCATTCCTGCGCATAATCGGTAGTAGAGTATTGGCTTAATACTGCTTGTGTATCTATTGGCTTACCGTCTGCCCATTCGCATATATACTCGCCATTTTTAGGGGTTGTAGGGTAAAACATGGCTCTGGCTGGCTCAAACGTTGAACTGTCTAAGGCTTCCATATCCTGCGGGTTAATACCTGCTATATATCTTGCTATCGCCTCATATTCTTTAGGGCTTACCTCTTTGTCTAAAGGCATTAATAGTCTAAATGCTGGGGTGTCTGCTAAATGCGAGTGAGTAGTATATAAAATAAAAGCATAATCAGAAGCATTTAAACGGTCTGTTATATCGTTAAAATGTTCTGGTGTTCCGTTGTCAAAGTCAAAGGCTAATAACGTTCTTAGTAGTATATTTTTATTATCTCTGTTTAACCCTGCTCTTGGTTCATTGACTGATAGCCACCCCCTACAAAAGCGCCTCTTTTATTCTTATGACTTAGTTTGTATTCTCTTTGCTCTGCGTATTTTTTGCTATTTTTGTCATATTTCGCGTGATAGCTTTCTACGGTGTCTGTGGTAGCATATTTATCTTTAAAATCTTTTATAAAGTCGTTCCAATCGACTAATTTATTTTCATAACTATTAGCTATTCTTACGCTTGGGGTTGTTGCTATTTTAATTTGCATTGTTTTGCCTCTTTTGTAAATAGTTTTTTTAATACCTCTGTTTACTCTGGGTACTTTTTTGTAGGTCATTTTTGTCACTATCCATTTTTTAGGGGTGCCATTTCTGCCTATTTTATCTTTTTAGGGTGTGCGTTTTGTGGTCTTTTCCCTTTTTAGGGACTCCAATTCTTCATTTTTGTTTATATGTGTTAGCTATCACTCCTTTTGCGCTGGCACTGGTTTTATACTTACCTTTTCATATCTCCCCTTTTACACTTTGTTTACACTCTTTACTCTTGCGCCTTTAGATTACCTTTGTTTTCGCATCAATTTGCTACACTTATTTTTAATTCGTGAACGCTGGGGCGGTGTATAGGTTATCTAGATTAATTGATGCGCCTACCTTTTTGCCCCCGCTGTCGCTGGGGCTTTTTTTCTTGCCTTTATATTAAGGCCTGCTCGCCTGCCCTAGCAAGGGCGGGCTAGGCCGTCTAAGTATACTTACATGTACTTACGTATACTTATGGTCGGTTTTTTTAAACACTGTAAATCGTTGGTGCTCTAAGGATAAGGCGTGTTTTTTAACTCGTTTAACTTGTGCTAAATGCCGTAGGTACTTGTGCTAAATGACGGGGGTGTTAAATTGCATACGCTTATTTTATTACAATGTATACAAAACCACTAAATTACTGTATGTATAATAAACAGGCCAAAAATTACCCGCTAAAATCAAGCGGGCTAATTTAAGGCTTTGTTAAAAGGTGTATATTGAATTATAAACCCTTCAATGGCTCTGCTACCGTCTAATTTGTAAATATCGTAGCCTTTAATAAATTTCATTTTTTTCCATTCGGTCAATATGTTTTCGGCATTATCTTTAAGAGTCCGTCTTTGGTTATAGGTAGGGTTTGTTTTGCCAACTTCTTTGCAAAGTGTATCTAGTTTTATCTTATTGCCTTTAACTTTGTTGCGGTTGTTGCGCATAGCTAATATGCGGGTAGCTAAGGCGTTCCTTAGTAAAGCATCATCAAAGCCTTTGCCATTCTCTAATAACTCGCTAGGTATAAGACTGATTAAGCCGTTATTAGGGTTTAAATGTCTAGCATACATTAATAGAGGGGGCTCGCTTTGTATTTGATAGGTATCTGTTGCTTTACCGCCGTTAAATCTAGCGTATACCCGCTTTAAAACGATCAAATTTTCATCAATAATAAAACTTTGTAAATCGCGAGGTATAGACCGTTTGAATATTCCTGCCCATTCCGCTGTTGCGTCTATAACTATTTTCGGAAAATTGTTTTTCATAGATTGGGCTTAATACTTGGGGGATCCCTTGTTGTATCAGTCTATCTATTACCGTCGGTATTCCTAACTTTCGGTATTCCCCTTTTGTTTCTTTGGGAATCTCTACCCTTAATACGGGTCGTGGCTTGTATTTGCCCGTTCTTAACTTCTCGAGCAGGCTGTCTTTGTTATCTTTGAGATACGGCATAAGTTCATATACACTCATCTCATCGATTCCGCTAGCTCCCTTATTGGATACTACTCGCTGATAGGCTTTATTCAGATTTTGTCTATCCAGTATCTTCTCAAGTAGCCCAGCATCACTAAAGTTTGTGTCGATATGTTTTGTTTCAGTAATCCTCTAATAGGCGAATGCTCTTAGCTCCTCTTTCTGTTCCGCAGATACCCTCCCCAAGTAGCCCTCTGTTTCTTTCTAAGGTTTTCTATTCTTGTATCTATCATTAGTTACATTCATTTTCTTCATATCTCCTAAAGTTCACTCCTTCCCCATTCGGCTTAAGCC
>NZ_JBNUPI010000026.1:0-12091 GCF_050409505.1 Facklamia sp. P12937 | reverse complement strand
ATAGTGGGACATTTTGATTTGTGTTCTCTTGAGACATTATCATTTACGTTTAACAAAATTTTTTAGATTTTTATTGGAATGGATTGACTAATTTTAATAGATAAGATATAATTATTTCGCTTTCGAGATTAAAAATTTTAAGATAAGAAGGTGAGAGTAGATGTTAGATCGAGATACAGAAGTTTTAAAAACATATATTGGTATGATGAGAGCACATGCCTACTTTGAGAAATTGGTGAAAAAAGATGCGAATCATTCAGATATGAATGTGACGGAGTTTGCTGTATTAGAATTATTATATAATCGTGGCCCTCAACCAATTCAACAAATTGGGAATCGAATTTTAATTGCTTCCTCTTCAACCACTTACGTGATTGATAAGTTGTGTAATAAGGGTTATGTGGAACGAAAGCCAGATTTAAATGACCGTCGTGTAACTTTTGCTGAAATTACAGCAGAAGGTACTAAGTTGATGGATGAGATTTATCCTGAGCACCGTAAACATTTGTTAGAAGTTTTTGAAGAATTCACTACAGATGAAGTGCTCGAAATGAAACGCTTATTACAAAAGTTAACTCGCTATGAATAGCCTGCTTGATCCCCTAACTCTTTTAGTGAGTTAGGGACTTTTTTGTTAAATGTAGCTTGTATTAGGATAGTCTTGCTTTTAACTTTAATTCTTTCTATGATAAACTAAAAAGGCAAATCGGATTTAGAAAGGACAAATTATTGATGAAATTCTCGGCTTTAATTCTTTTATTATTTTGTTTATCCGCTTGTCAAAAGGCGCCTTTAAACGAAGAAACAGAATCAAAACAAGTACAGCTTGATGAATTAGAAATACTAGAGAGTACTTACGATGAAGATTCCACTAAAGAAAGTTCTTTAAAAAAGGATGGTACTCGTCAAGCTTGGACAGATTATTCTAACTATGCGGAAGTCGATGAGGATGGCTATGCCTACTATATGCAAGAAAACCCTGATATTTCTTCGGAAATATTTCCTTTATACGATAGTAGTGATCATAAAGTTCTTTTATTTACCTTTGATGATGCGCCTCAAAGACCGAATTCCTATGCACTTGAAATTGCCCAACAATTAAAAGCTAAGGATGTAAATGCTATTTTCTTAGTGAATGGTATGTTCTTAACAGAGGAAAAGGGGAGAAAGATTACCAAGCAAATTTATGATATGGGATTCGAAATCGGTAATCATACTCAGCATCATCCTAACTTAAAAGAAATGACCTACGACCAGCAGTATCAAGAAATTAAACAAACAAGTGATTTGGTTGAAGAAATTACAGGAGAAAAACCAAGATGGTTCCGCCCGCCTTTTGGTTTGTTTAACATGGATACCTATCAGATATGCCAAGAACTAGAAATGCAATTAATGACTTGGAATTTTGGATATGATTGGATGGATGAGTATTTAGAAAGTGAAGCTTTATTAGAAGTGTCTTTAAATAATGATTATTTAAGGGCAGGAGCAAACATTCTTATGCATGATCGTCCATGGACTAATGGTGCTATCTCGAGGATGGTAGACGGTTATCGTGAGCAAGGTTACCATATAGTTGATCCTTTATTAATTCGTAAACCAAATTTTGAAAAAGAAAGCTAGGCGAATCGAGTGAAAAAATATTTTCCGCTATCTTTTTATTTTAAACTCTTATTTATAATACTTGGACTAAGCACCATCTATCACTTTCATGAAGAAATGATCGATCAAGCTTTGTCTCAAGAAGGTTTATCCACTTATCAAAGACTCAGTAAAATATCTAAGGAACTGATTGGAATTGAAAAAGTTCCAGATGAAGACTCTCCCGATATAATTAATCAGATTCAGTCGTACCCAGGGAATAAACAACCCATCCAGTATCCACAAGCAGTATTAGCACATCCTCGATTTATCAAAGGCCAGCAAATGGCAGACTCTTTTAATAATCAGTTAGATATAAGTCAGCTAAACAGGTCATTTATAGAAGCAATTAACAGAGTTTATTTCCCACAACAAACAGTCTATCTAGCACCACATTTGTCAAATGGGAATCTACTTAGACTCGATGAGTTAGACAATTATGTATATTTAGATTCTAAAACTACAGAGGGACTAAATTTCCGCGAGCGTTTTTACGAGATTGAAAATAATCAATATCGGATTGGCGAAAACTTATATGAGGTTTTTATTTCGTCTGATGATATTCATTTAGATACTTGGTCTAAAGATGAAGCAGTATTCGCTCAATATTTAGCCAAAGCTTTTTTCGAACAAAATGAAGATTTTTCTGACATGCGGTCGGTATTTATATCTGCTAAAGCTTCAGCCAGTGATTTTCGTCTAGATGATTCGTCCTATGTGCGGATTGTTGTGGTATTAAACTTTGACACACAGAAACTTTAAATAGGGAGGATAATATGAAAAGTAACAATTACCTTAGATGGTCTCTTGCATTAGCAAGTATTTCTCTAGCTTCTCAATTACATCAAAATTTTAAGCATCCACTTCCTAAGATTAGTCATGCTGAAAGATTGCTTGAATTAGCTGAAATTGAAAATTCCATGGATTGGTTGCAAGAAGAAGAATATGAGAAGAATTGGGATGAAAAACTCAGCCCATTTATCGATAATTTAAGACAAGAGGGATCAATTAACCAAGGGGCTTATCACTTAGCTTATGACTTCTATGCTTTAGAAACAGCCAAAGCAACTTGCCTTATTGTCCATGGTTTTAATGAATTTAAAGAAAAATATCGAGAATTAGTATATTATTTATTACAATCAGGAATTCAAGTACTGACTTATGATGCACGAGGACATGGGGAATCTAAATTATCACCTAACCAAACCCAAATTGATATTATAGATTTTAACGTTTATATCAATGATTTAAAATGCCTAGTAAAAAGGGTTAAAGAACTGGGTGGAGAAGAACAGCCTCTCTTTATATTTGGACACTCAATGGGTGGGGCTGTCAGTTCTCGCTTTGCTCAATTATGGCCAGATTTAGTAGATGGTCTTATTTTATCCTCCCCAATGCTTGCGATTGATACTAAGGGAATGCCAATGGAATTGGCGCATATGAGCGCTAGCTTGATGCAAAAAGTCGGCCGGGGTAAGAATTATTTACCTGAAGATTCAAATGGAGGAATAGATGACCATTTAGTTTTCAGAACACCCAATCAGCTGTCCAATTCTGAAGTAAGAGGGCGCTTCTTTTTTGAACTCAATAAAAAACTTCATCTTTATCCTACCAAGTCAGGCTCTATTAACTGGTTGAAGGCATCTTTAGATGCTTTGCAAACTATCCATCAAGAAAAAGAAATCAAGAAAATGACTTTTCCAAGTCTCATCTTCCGAGCAGCTAGTGATAAGATTGTAAAAAAAGAGGGTATCTTCCATTTTTATAATTGTCTTCCAAATTCATTAAACTTCCTTGTACCTTCAAGTGAGCACGAGATTCTTTTAGGACATGATGATCAAGTGAGAAAGATAGTGAGTCAAATCCTTCACTTTATTAATAAAAATATATAGTAAACAAAGAAGGTTGCCTTAAGGGATGTTTAAGGCAGCCTTCTTTGTTTGAATTATTTGGTTTGGTAGCCAACAATTAGACCATTTCTTTGAGCATAGAAAGTGCATAAGCCAGAAGAAGGTAAAATATTAATTTCTGCATGTGGAAATTCTGCAAGAATCATTGACTGAAGTTCTTGGCTCGCTTCCGGGTTTAGGACATGGTTAATAAATATTTTCCCTCCATTAAATCCCTTGCTTTTTATTTCTGCCCAAAGTTTTTTCATTGCTTTTTGATGGCCTCTAGCTTTTTGAGCAAGTTCAATCGTACCCTCAGAACTTCTTTTTCCGATTAAACGTATATTTAGTAATCCAATCATGTTTCCAACAATTTTAGATATTCGGCCATTTTTTACTAGATTATCAACAGATTCTAACAAAAAATTGACATTTGTATTTAAATGTTCTTTTTCAATTCTTGCCACTACCGAATCAAAATCAGTCTCTTCTTTAATGATACTTGCAGCAAGAGTAATAAGTAGGTCGATTTCAGCTCCAGCCGATCGACTGTCGATGATTTTAATATTAGCATCAGGACTTTTCTCTAAGGCTAACTCTCTTCCTAAACAAGCAGCATTGTAAGAGCCTGAAACACCTGAAGATAAAGTGAAACATAAAACATTTTGATTGGACTCAAATGTTTGTGCATAACTTTCAGGGCTTGGACAAGCAGTTCCAGTCTGTTGGCCACTTTCCATTTTATTAACTAGAGTTTGGGTATCCATTTGATTGTTATCTTTATATGTATGCTCATCGATATTCAGTATTAAAGAAACAACTTCAAACTCTATTTCCTCGTTGATATCTTTGACAGAACGAATACTCGCGCCAGAGTCAGTTACTATTTTCCACTGCATAATATTTCCCCCAATTATGGTCAATTAATTATCAGTAGTATAACTAATTTCAGAATCAGTTTCAATTTATTGAAAGTTTAATTTTAACACTTGCTAAAAACAGCATATTATCGGTAAAATAGGAGTTGACATACATTTCATGTGAGGAGGAAAGATTATGTTAGGAGATCTACATCGGTCCAATTTAATCGTCTTAGTTCAAATAGTTTTTTCGATTGTAGGATTAGGCTTTGCCTATATAGGGGCAATTGAGTATGGTTTAATATCTATGATGATAGGAGCCATTCTTAATGAGTATTCAATTGATATTTCTGAGCAATTTGACCAAACAGATGCACAACTAGCTTTTTCCACAGAGTTAGAGGTTATAGCTGATTTTCTATCCTTTGGTTTGATTCCAATTGGATTATTATTAACAGCTACTCAAGGTGGAATATTAGGTATGATTACTATTGCAGTCTACTTAACTGCTGTAGCCATTCGTTTAGCACATTTTAACCGTCCCTTGGAATTTCAAGCTTATCAAATAGATGAAGAGAATTTCTATTTGGGTCTTCCCTTAATTTCAGTAGCTATTGTCTTACCGATACTTTATTTACTTAGTTATCTTATACCAGCAACTGTCTTTTCAGTGCTTATCATGGTTGTTATGATAGTCTTAGCTGCCGGTTATGTGATTGCAAAACCAATTCCGCGTCTAAAAAAAGAATGGATGACTTACCTTATATTTGGTGTAATATTCTTAATTGTCGCTTATATACTTTTAGGTATTTTTAAATAGTCCATTTAAAACCTCCTTTTGTTATTAAGAGGAGGTCTTTTTATAACGAGTTAAAAATGTAACTGCAGAAGGATAGTTAATTAAATTGCATGTTTTATCTATTAATAAAATAGCATTGATAGCTGAAAAAGCGATATATCAGAGTAGTTTATATCAATACCAAAGAAAGCGTATTGAGCAAAGCGGTAGCTATTAAGATTTCTTTCCGAATAAATGAATCATCAAAAGTTTACATTAGCAAGTAGGGGACTCTTTGGCAATGGATTTGGAGGTATATTTTTTGCTACAATGTTCTTTAAAGGTGTTTCTATGAACGATGGATTAATCGATGGCTAATAGATTATGAAATGCTAGACAATGAACAAATGTATTGTCTAGCCAGTCTAGATGACTGTGTCTATCTTCCTTTTTACCGTTTATAATGAAATACGATAAACTAACGATTATCTTTCTTAATTTTAAGACATATTATCAGTGATTATTTTCAGGGAGAATTCCCTTTAGAACAGGAGTAAATTATGACAGATTCAACAAAAGAGTTAAAAATTAACAAACAAATAGATCGACTATTGGATGACCTAACGGGCGATGAATTAAATGAAGATGTTATTAAAAACATTAAATTTTTAAATGACAGTTCCTTAATGATTGAAGACGAAGAATACGATTTGATTATTAATCATCAAGAAGCTTTTGACTTTGAAGCCTTCTATAATCGCTATCAAGACCTCTTCGCTAAGTATGATTATATTGTTGGTGATTGGGCTTTTAATCAGCTTCGCTTAAGAGGGTTTTATCAAATCGGAACACCCAAAGTGGCTTTCGATCAACGTATTGAAACGTTAGAGGATTATATCAATGAATATTGTAATTTTGGCGCCAAGTATTTTGTTATTGGAAAAAAAAGCTCTATCGCTGAATATCCTCATTTATTAGATCGATTGAGGGCGGGCAAGATAAATAACATTCAAAGTAAGACACTTTATCCAAGAACTTCAAATAAAAACACACGGGGACGTAGCTATCAAAAAAGAACGAATCGAAAAATTCAAAATCTCGGCCATCGTTCTAAGACTGTTACCCCTAAAATTAAGAGAAGAAATGAAAAAAGCCACTCACTAAGTAAATCTGAAAGTAAAAACAATTTGACTGTCGGGTCTAATAAGATGAATAAGCCGACAAACAGAATTAATCATAAGAAGGATTTCGTTATAAAAAAACGCCCCAACTAGCCTTTATTAGAAAGCGAGGATCCATAGTTTGACTGACCACATTAAAAATTTTGCCAGAGTTTGCTTATTTTGCCTAGCATCCTTAACTGGGGCAATCTCATTGACCGTTTTTCTATCGCCAGTTATTTATAGAATCTTTAATCAATATTTTAAATTGCATGAAACAGTTGGATTAACGAGTGAGCAATTAAATCAAAATTATCAAACAATTGTTGATTTCTTAACCCATCCGATGGAAAGTCAAATGCTATTGCCTGATTTTGCCTCTTCTGACGGAGGGATTCAGCATTTTGCTGAAGTTAAAGTTTTAATCCAGCTAACCATGATGGCAGCTTTGTTTTTAATTTTTGTTTTAGCGATTGTTTTGATAAATATTCGCAAGCAGAGGAGACGTAATCCCTATCTTAAGATATATATGATGCTAAGTTACATGTTGCCAATTGGTTTATTATTTCTAGCACTTATCGCTTTTGATAAAATCTTTATTCTTTTTCACCAAATTTTCTTTAAAAATGATTTATGGCTGTTTGATCCTTTAACAGATCCTGTCATTAATGTGCTTCCAGATAGTTACTTCTTTCTATTACTAATTGTTGTCGTTATGCTATATGAATTATTGTTAGGAATTATTTATTTGTTTATTAAAAAGAAAATATAAAAAAGATAAGCTCAGCTGCTGAGCTTATCTTTTTTTAGCTTATAAATGACTTGGTTTTTTTGGAGGAACGGAAATTTCATCAGTTTGTGGTTGTGCGTGCGCAATTCGGCTTGCAGCGGCAGCGGCTAAGGCACCCACGATGTCATCAATAAATGTATTGCACCGCTGATCTTTTTCATCATTTAGTTTACCAATAATGCCCGGTTTAAGCTTATCTAAATAACCGAAATTAGTAAGACCGATTGATCCATAAACATTGACGATTGATAGAGTCAGAATTTCATCTATTCCATAGAGGCTCTCATCACGCATTAATAAGTCACATAGAAGTGGAGACAAAAGTCCTTTTTCAGCAGCAATATCTAATTCAATTCCAGTTATAATAGCATTTTGAACTTCTCGTTTTTGCATCACAGCATGTAAATTATCAATGCAGTCTTGCATAGTTAAAGTCTCAACATAAGTATTTTGTAAATCGTAGACGATTTTAGCGATTTCTTCGATGCTAACACCTCTTTCAGCTAGCAATTCATAGGATCTGGATTCTAGGTGTTTTAAGTGAATATAATCTTTAGTCATTGAATTCTCCTTCAAAAATAGTTGATGAATGTAAGGGCGACGGTCGATAATTAGGATCGATGAAGTGTAAGGCTTGATTAACAGCTAATAAGGCTTCCCCAAATCCAGCTGCAATGATCTTTACCTTACCAGGATAGTCAGCAATATCCCCAACAGCGAAAACACCAGGCAAATTAGTTTCCATTAATGATGAAACTTTGATTTGGTTGCGAGAAAGCTTGAGTCCCCAATCTTTTATATGGCCTAAAGAATTAGAAAAGCCATAATTGACAATTAATTGATCGAGGCAAAGTGCTACTATTTTTTTTGATTTCACCTGCTGAAGCTTGAGTGATTCGAGCTGGTGATTTTTACCCTCTAAGGTTAAAATTTTATAGGGGGTTAGAATTTTAACAGACGAGGCATGTAATTTGGATACTGAGCTTTCTAAAGCTCGAAAGTTTTCACGTCGGTGTATTAAATAGACTTCTTTAGCAATTGGTTCTAGGGTGAGTGCCCAATCAACTGCAGAGTCTCCTCCTCCACATACTGCTATCCTCTGATGCTTAAAATGTTCAGGTTTTTTAACAATATAATGTAAGGAATGATTTTCGAAATGATTCGCATTATCCATTCCAAGCTTTCGGGGTTGAAAAGCTCCATTACCTGCTGCAATGATAACGGTCTTTGAGTAATAAATTTCTTTACTAGTTTGAATTGTATAGATGCCATCTTCTCTGGGAGAGAGATTTAAGACTTCTTCTCCCAAAGAAATATCTGGTTTAAAATGATTGACCTGTTCAAATAGTTTTTGACTCAAAATATTCCCCTTAATCGAAGGATAGGCAGGAATATCGAAAATCAACTTTTCACCATAAAGATGATTTGGTTGCCCCCCCACCTCCTCAAGTGACTCAATAATTTTTACTTTTGCGTTTCGCATATGAGCGAAGAAAGCGGTATAAAGGCCTACAGGGCCTGCACCGATAATTGTTATATCATAAATATTTTCCATAATTTCTGCCTTTCTAATAAAAAAACGCAAGGAATACTAAGCGCATGACTACTGCCACAAATCCGCCTGTAATAATACCTGCAAATACTTCTGTTGGTTTATGTCCAAGGTATTTAGTAACTATAAGGTCTTGATAATTATCAATAATTTCAGTTTCAAATTCAGAGTCTTCTAGTTTTTCTTTAATTGATTGAACATTTATATCCTCATAATTTGATTGAGAGAGACGTTTAACGATAGCATCAATTACAAGGCCTTGTTCACCACTTTGACGTCTGACCCCCATAGAATCGAACATGATAATAACACCGAATACAGTTGCTATGGCTACGTGTGCTGAAGCAAAACCGTATTCAAATATAAGACTGGCAATTAAACTTGCGACGGCAGCCGAATGCGATGAGGGCATGCCACCAGTAGAAGTGATTATATCTAATTTAGGACTTCGCTTTGAATAATAGGCAATTGGATATTTAATCATTTGCGCGAAAAAAATGGCGGTAAAAGCAGCAATTAATGGGTAATTCATAGCATCCTTATCCTTCTTTTTATTTTTAACACTAACTATCTTAACAAAAATAAGACCCTTTAACTATAAATTTAGTTTTTTTTCGAGTAAAATGATAGAGAAAATAGATATAAGGAGCGATAAAATGAATAATTTTCCACAATTAAAGACAGAGGAAATACAAAGTCAAGTTGTTTTACATACTAATAAGGGTGACATTGAATTAGCATTATTTAAAGAACAAGCACCCAGGACAGTCGAAAACTTCATTACTTTAGCTGAAGAAGGCTACTATGATGGCGTGATTTTTCATAGAGTTATTAAAGATTTTATGATCCAAGGAGGAGACCCAACAGGAACAGGCATGGGTGGTGAAAGCAAATGGGGAGAAAGTTTTGAAGATGAATTTTCAATGCATCTTTTTAACTTTTATGGAGCTCTTTCAATGGCTAATGCAGGACCAAATACAAATGGCAGTCAATTTTTTATTGTAACTGCACCAAATGTACCGGCTGATATGCTCCAACAGTTAAAAGACTTAGGGTTCCCTGATGAAGTTGTGAAGGCTTATGAAGAAAAAGGAGGAACCCCTTGGTTGGATCAACGCCATACTGTCTTTGGTCAAGTCGTTGGAGGTATGGAGAATGTTTTAGCTATCCAAAATGTTACAACAGGGCCTCAAGACAAACCGGTTGAAGATGTGATGATTGAATCCGTTACCGTTTCTAAATAAGTGAGAAAGCACGGTAATCGATATGAAGTTTAAAATAGGAGATATTATTGAAGGAGAAGTAACCGGTATCCAGAACTATGGTATTTTTATAAAGCTTTCTGATGAAGAACAGGGTCTAGTGCATATTTCCGAATGTAAACATGGATATGTAGGGGCTTTAGATGAATTCATTAATATTGGAGAAAAAGTTAAAGTAGTTGTAATTGATATTGATGAATACAGTAAGAAAATTTCTTTATCCATGCGAGCACTAGATAAAATTAACACCCCATTGTTTCCTGTTAGAAATCGAAGAAAAAAAAGACGGAATTTACCAGACATAGGATTTAAGACCATAGCAGATAAGATGCCACAATGGATTGATCAAGCAATGCATTCTATTGAAGAAAATGAGTTTAATACCAAGATAGAAGTTTAGGAGGTTTATAAATGGAAACAATTAGCTTTGATTATTCGAAGGCTTTGAACTTTTTTCAAGAAAAAGAAATGGAGCACTTAAGTGGGTTCGCAGAATCCTCTTTACGTGAACTTAAAGAAAAAACAGGGGCAGGTTCTGAATTTACGGATTGGATTGATTGGCCACTTGATTTCCCCCAATCCGAAATAGAGCGAATTAAAGGAGTAGCTCAAAAAATTCAAAAGAACTCGGAAGTATTAGTAGTAATCGGCATAGGCGGATCCTATTTAGGAGCTAAAGCAGCCATAGATTTTTTAAACCATACTTTTTATAATATGATGGCTCCAAGCAAAAGTTTGCCTCAAATACTTTTTGCTGGTAACAACATATCATCCACTTACTTGAATGATTTAATAGAAGTAATTGGAGAGCGTGATTTCTCTATTAATATCATCTCTAAATCAGGAACAACTACGGAACCAGCAATTGCTTTTCGGGTTTTAAAAGAAAAACTAATCAAAAAATATGGAAAAAAAGAAGCTTATCAAAGAATTTATGCGACAACCGATCAAGCTAAAGGAGCATTAAAAAAAGAAGCCCAACAAAATAATTATGAGTCTTTTGTAATCCCAGATGGTATCGGTGGGCGCTTCTCGGTTTTAACACCAGTGGGCTTGCTTCCTATTGCTGTAAGTGGTGCAAGCATAGAAAGGCTGATTGAAGGGGCAAAAATTGCTAGAGAGCTTTATCTAAATGAGGATTTAGCAAAAAATCAAGCCATGCAGTATGCTGTTATAAGAAATATTTTCTATCGCAAAGGAAAGGTCAATGAATTGTTAATCAACTATGAACCAGCTTTACAAGCTTTCGGTGAATGGTGGAAACAGTTATTTGGCGAGTCTGAAGGAAAAGATCATAAAGGAATTTTCCCGTGTTCAGCTAACTTTTCAACAGACCTACATTCAATTGGTCAAATTATTCAAGATGGCCAACGAAATATATTTGAGACGGTATTAAACTTCCAAAAGGTTAGGAAAGATTTAACAATCCCTCAATTAGAAGAAGACGTTGACGGTCTTTCATATTTAGAGGGAGAAAAAATGTCAACTGTTAACCAAATGGCTTATCAAGGAACTATGATTGCCCATACGGATGGAGAGGTACCTAATCTTATTATTAACATTCCAGCAATGAATGAAGAAAGCCTCGGTCAAATGATTTATTTCTTTGAAATGGCAGTCGCTATTTCTGGATACCTTAATGGTGTCAACCCATTTGATCAGCCGGGAGTCGAAGCCTATAAACGTAATATGTTTGCCTTACTTGGTAAAGATGGTTATGAAGAATTAACAAAGGAACTTAGTCAAAGAATATAGAATTATCAATCGATAATAAAAGTTAAAACATTTGAGATGGTCGGACTATAGATCGTCTCAAATGATTTTTATTCATCAGAGGTTATTGATAGAATTGAAGAACAAAAAAGAATTCACAAAAAATTTATAAAAAGTTAAAAAAGCTATTGACTTAAGCTAACAACCCATGCTATATTAATTCTTGTCGTCACGAACGAAGAGCAATGCATCTTGAGTTGCTAAAAATAAAAAACTTAGAAAAGTATTTGACATTAACAAACAACTCATGTTATATTATTTCTTGTCGTCACGAACGACCGAAACGAAAGAAAAAAGTTTAAAAAACTTTTCAAAAAGGTTTGACAAAAAATCTAAACCATGCTAGTATATAGAAGTTGTCACTTATGGCAGCGAAGCTCATTGAA
>NZ_JBNUPI010000025.1:0-13326 GCF_050409505.1 Facklamia sp. P12937 | reverse complement strand
CTCATAGTTAATGGCTCCTTTTAATCTGTTTTGTTTGGTTATTTACCTATTAATAAAGCTAATGAACTCTGCGTTTATTGAACGTTGCACTTGTTATGATAATTTATCTGTTTAAAAAGTCATTAAATAAGGGATATCGCAATAGGACCTATTCAAAACAAGTATTTTTTGTTAAAATTAGTTGATGGAAAAGAAAGTTATGAGGTGACTAAATGGACCGTATCAGCGAAGTGTCTGTTAATCTATTTGGCTATAATCGCAAACAAGTTAACCAATTAGTTGAATATAAAGATGAAAAAATTAAATCTTTAGAAAGAGACGTTGCTAATTTAAACCAGAAAGTACAAGCTCTAGAAGAGAAAGTGGTTTATTTCCAGTCGATTGAAGCCGCTCTAAAAGATGGTTTAGTGGACGCACGAAAGACAGGAAATGAAATTATTGCCGATTCAGAAGCAGAAGCAGAAAAGCTAATAAATCGTACTAATGAGCAAGTGGCCCAATACAAAGAAAACTTTGCATATTATAGTAAGGAACTAGCCAATACAGGAACAGATTTAAAAGATCAATTAAAAATGATGCAATCACAAATGCTAGATATGATTTCAGACTATGAAAAATTTGTTTCATCAACTAATTTTGATGAGGTTTTTCCTAGCAAGCAAGTGGATCGTTTTAGGAATCAGATTGAAGATTATGAGCAAGATGACTTACAACCAAACAGTCATCGAAAGAATCTTTCGGCAGAAAAACAATTGTCAGATAAAGAAAAAGAGGAATTACAACGTTTAATTCAAGATGTTATAAAGAATGAAGAAACGGCAGAAAAGACAAATGACAAAAAATTGGTTGATTTTAAGAAAGCTCATGGTTAACTAAATGATAAAAAAGGGCTGGGGGTAAACCCAGTTTTTCTTGTCTTTAAGTTATCAACAGAAATGAGGAGAAATAATGGTTAAAAATATAACAAAAGAAGTGGAGCGTCGTCGAACTTTTGCAATCATTTCCCATCCCGATGCTGGAAAAACAACTATCACCGAGCAACTTTTATTATTTTCTGGAGCTATACGTGAAGCGGGAACGGTAAAAGCTAAGGGAAAAAAATCAAATAAATTCGCTAAATCAGATTGGATGGAAATTGAAAAGCAAAGAGGCATATCAGTCACGTCTTCTGTCATGCAAGTGGATTATGATGGCTATCAAGTTAATATTCTTGATACTCCAGGTCACGAAGATTTTTCGGAAGATACCTACCGTACTTTAATGGCAGTCGATGCTGCTGTTATGGTGGTCGATTCTGGTAAGGGAATTGAGCCTCAAACTAAGAAATTATTTGAGGTCGTCTCAAAGCGTGGAATTCCTATCTTTACATTTATGAATAAACTAGACCGCGATGGACGCGAGCCAATGGATTTAGTAGCGGAATTAGAAGAAGTCTTAGGAATTAATGCCTATCCAATGAATTGGCCAATGGGTATGGGTAAAACATTACTAGGTCTATATGATTTATACAATCAGCGCGTGGAAATTCGTCAATCAGATGATGAAGATTATTTTATAGCACTGGATGAAGAAGGACATGCCCAAGGAGACCACGCTTTTAAATCATCATCTATTTATAGTCAAGCAATTGATGATGCACAACTTTTACATGAAGCGGGTAATAGTTTTGATCGCCAGGCTATTTCACGAGGAAAATTAACGCCCGTCTTTTTTGGGTCCGCTTTAACGGGTTTTGGCGTACAAACTTTCTTGGATGCCTTTGTCGATTTGTCTTATCAGCCGGCGCCGGCTTTAACAGTTGACGAAGAATATATCCAGCCAACAGATGAGCGTTTTACAGGCTTTGTTTTTAAAATCCAAGCTAATATGAACCCAGCACACCGTGACCGCATTGCCTTTGTAAGGATTGTTTCTGGCCGTTTTGAAAAGGGAATGACAGTTACTTTAAACCGAACCGGCAAAACCATTCGAATGGCACATACTACCCAGTTCATGGCCGACAGTCGAGCAGAAGTCCAAGATGCTTTTGCAGGCGATATTATTGGCTTATATGATACGGGGAATTTTCAAATAGGTGATACCATCTATGCAGGTAACCAAGCCGTCCAATTTGAAGAACTACCACAATTTACGCCGGAGATTTTTATGAAAGTAGCGCCAAAGAATGTAATGAAGCAAAAATCTTTCCATAAAGGAATTGAACAACTTGTGCAAGAAGGAGCCATTCAATTATATAAGACCTATCATACAGAAGAGTATATACTAGGAGCGGTCGGACAACTGCAGTTTGAAGTTTTTCAATATCGTTTATTAAACGAATATAATGCAGAAGTTGAAATGACACCAATGGGGTCAAAAATTGCACGTTGGATTGATGATGAGGACTTAGACCCTAAGATGTCTTCCTCACGAAACCTTCTGGCAAAAGATCGTTTCGGCCAAGCTGTTTTCCTTTTTGAAAATCAGTTTGCTGAAAATTGGTTTAAAGACAAACACCCTGATGTTAAACTTAAACAGTTGATGTAAATCTCTTATTAAGGGTTACTGGTATTTAATAAGTAAATAATCTTAGCTTTTAATTTTGGTTTTGTGTATAATAATGATAGCGTTTGCCTGGGTTTTTATTTGCCTAGAATGAATAGCTATTCAGCGCATAGCTTAATATTAGAAATAATGTCTTTAAGGAGATGAACATATGGAAAAGAAAGAATTTCACGTAGTTGCTGAGACTGGGATTCACGCAAGACCTGCAACTTTATTAGTGCAAGCAGCTAGTAAGTTTTCATCAGATATTAACTTAGAATATAAAGGTAAATCAGTAAATTTGAAATCAATTATGGGAGTGATGTCTCTTGGCGTAGGACAAGGAGCTGACGTTACAATTACAGCTGAAGGTTCTGACGAAAAAGAAGCTATTGAAACGGTAACAGAGACCATGAAGAAAGAGGGCTTATCTGAATAATGACTAATAAACTAACCGGTATTGCGGCTAGTGATGGGATTGCAATTGCACCTGTTTATTTATTAGTGGATCCCGACTTAAGTTTTGACAAAAAGTCAATTGAAGATAGTGAACAGGAACTTATGCGTTTGTCTGTCGCTGTTGACCAAGCAAAAGTGGAACTTGAAAATATTCGCCAATTAGCTGCTGACCAATTAGGTGAAGAAGAGGCAAAAGTTTTTGATGCACATCTTTTAGTTTTATCAGATCCAGAATTCCTAGCCCAAGTAAAAACTTTGATTGAAGAAGATAAGATGAATGCAGAGGCTAGTCTTGAACAAGTTGCAGATATGTTTATTGCTACATTTGAAGCGATGGAAGACAATCCTTACATGCAAGAACGTGCAGCAGATATCCGTGACGTGAAACAACGACTTTTAGCTGCTTTATTAGGAGTGGAATTACCGACTCCAGCTACTATTGACCATGAAGTAATTGTGGTGGCTAGAGACTTAACGCCAAGCGACACTGCGCAATTGAATAAAAAATATGTGAAAGCCTTCGTCACAGAGATTGGCGGAAGAACATCTCACTCTGCTATCATGGCAAGGTCGTTAGAGATACCTGCCGTTGTTGGGATTGAAGGTGTTTCTCAAGCGGTTAAACAGGGAGAAAACTTAATCGTAGATGCCTTAGAAGGTCAAATTATCCTGCAAGCAAACGAGGAAGAACTAAAAGAGTATCAGCATAAAGGCGACCAATTTAAACAAGACCAAGAAGAATTAAAAAAATTGGTAGCATCGCCATCCATAACTAGTGATGGTAAAACAGTAGAAATTGCTGCCAATATTGGAACCCCTAAGGATGTTGAGGGAGCTATTGATAATGGAGCAGATGGAGTAGGCTTGTATCGAACAGAATTCCTTTACATGAATGCTTCTGATTTTCCTAGTGAAGATGATCAATATCGCGCTTATCGTCAAGTGCTTGAAGCTGTTGATGGTAAAGGGGTGGTCGTTCGAACCATGGATATAGGTGGCGATAAGCATTTGCCATATATGAAGTTGCCACAAGAAATGAACCCATTTTTAGGTTACCGTGCTATTCGTATTTCTATAGATAAGCCAGAGATGTTCAAAACACAATTGAAAGCATTACTGAGAGCATCGGTTCATGGTGATTTGAAAATCATGTTTCCCATGATTGCTACAATTTCAGAGTTTCGCCAGGCTAAATCTTTATTAGAAGAGGTTAAAAAAGAACTTCAACAAGCGCAGGTTGAATATTCAGATTCTATCGAAGTTGGAATAATGATTGAAATTCCAGCTGCTGCTGTTTTAGCGGACCAATTTGCAAAGGAAGTAGACTTCTTCTCAATTGGTACAAATGATTTAATCCAATATTCAATGGCTGCTGATCGAATGAATGAGCGAGTTTCTTATCTTTATCAACCCTATAATCCTTCTATTTTGAGATTAGTCAAATTTGTAATTGACGCAGCTCACCAAGAAGGTAAATGGGTTGGTATGTGCGGTGAAATGGCTGGTGACCAAATGGCGGTACCTATTCTACTAGGTATGGGATTAGATGAGTTTTCAATGTCTGCTTCGTCAATCTTAAGAACACGTCAGTTAATTTCACGCTTAGATAGTAAAAAGATGCAAGAATTAGCTGATCGCGTGATCAAGGAATGTAATTCATCTGAAGCAGTAGAAGAGCTTGTTAATCAATATTTAGCCTAAAGTGTATTTCATAAATAGTTAAGACCCTAGGAAAAGTTTGTCGCCATTTAAGCATAGCCATATGTTTGTGGAACAAATCGTTTCTAGTGTCTTTTTTTTACAAAAAACACTGTTGTTAAGGTAGTAAAATATTTACTATAATAGATGAGAATAGAAATAAGCTCTAGGAAGGAAGCATTATGAAGATAGGCATGTTTACGGATACCTACTTTCCTCAATTAAGTGGTGTATCAACTTCAATCAAATTATTAACAAAAGAATTGCGAGCTAGAGGACATGAGGTAGTTATCTTCACTACTACTGATCCGAATGCAGAAGCAGAGCCAGATGTTGTTAGGATTTCAAGTGTTCCCTTTTTAAGTTTTTCTGATCGAAGAATTGCATATCGGGGATTCGATCGCTGTTTGAAAATAGCGCGTTCCATGAACTTAGACCTTATTCATACGCACACCGAGTTTAGTATGGGTTTAGCTGGTAAGTATGTTGCTAGCCGTTTGAAGATTCCTAATATACATACTTATCATACAATGTATGAAAATTATACCCACTATATTTTAGATGGGCTCTTAGTTCAAGCCAATCATGTAAGAGTAATTTCACGTCAGTATTGTAACCAATCAAATGCAGTCATTGCGCCCAGTCAATTAACTAAAGATACTTTAGAATCTTATGGTGTTCATGTTCCTATACAGATAATAGCTACTGGAGTAAACATTCCAAATTTTAAACCAGAAGAAGCTAAAACTTTGCGGAAGACTTTAGGTTTTAATAGTAAAGACCGTGTATTATTATCTTTATCACGTTTATCTAAAGAAAAAAATATAATTGAAGTCTTATATTCTTATTGTGAATTGAAGCAAAAGGATCCAAATCTAAAATTAGTGATTGCTGGGGATGGACCAGAAAGAGATAGTCTAGAACAATTTAGTCGTAAACATGATTTAGATGTGCGCTTTGTCGGATTTGTCGATCATGATGAAGTTTGGCGTTATTACCAAATGGCTGATTTATATGTAAATGCCTCAGAGTCGGAATCGCAAGGGTTGACTTATCTAGAAGCAATTGTTAACCGCTGTCCAATCATTGCTAAGAGTAATGATTACCTCAAGACTGTGATGCAAGAAGAGGCTTTTGGCGCCTTATTTGATGAAAATTACACACTTAATCAAGCAATTAGAGACTTTTTGGAGAAAAAAGACTCAAAACAAGTTGATCCAATTGATACAGATAACTTATATGAAATATCAGTAGAAAAGTTTACGGATCAAGTTTTAACCTTTTACAAGCAAGTATGTGAGCGATATATTGAAGAAGAAACTGGCCTTTTTGATCGTGTCTTTAGTAAAGTAAAAAATGTTATTCGTGAAATTGTAATAGGAGGAAAAATATAGTGGATCAAACACTCAAAGTAGGTTTTATCGGACTAGGTGTTATGGGACAATCAATGGCTAGACACATATTAAGAGCTGGTTATCCGCTTTATGTTTATAATCGAACGAGGTCTAAAGCCAATCAATTGGTTGAAGAAGGGGCTATTTGGCAAGCTTCACCTGAAGAAGTTGCTCAGGCATGTGACTTAGTCTTAACAATAGTTGGCTATCCTGAAGATGTTGAAGCGGTATACCTAGGTGAAAAGGGCTTGTTTAAGGGTGCTCACTCAGGTCAGGTTTTTATTGATTTAACCACCTCTAGACCAAGTTTGGCTCAGGAACTCACTAAAAAGGACAAGCTTTGGGTGTTACTGTTTTAGATGCACCTGTTTCTGGTGGAGATTTAGGAGCAAAAGCAGGACGCCTAACAGCTATGGTTGGAGGAGATGCAGCAACTTTAGATCAAGTTCGTCCTATTCTTGAAACATTTAGTGCAAGTATTCAACTCCATGGTTCTGCAGGTTCTGGCCAACATGCTAAGGCAAGTAATCAGATTATGATTGCTGGGACAATGACCGGCATGGTCGAAACATTAAGGTATGCTAAAGCAAATGGGTTAGACTTAGAAAAAGTTATTGCAACCTTGACTGGTGGAGCTGCTAATAACTGGTCATTGGCCAATTATGGCCCTCGTATTTTAAGATCAGACTATTCACCTGGATTTTTTGTTAAGCACTATATCAAGGATTTAGGTATTGCTTTAGAAGAAGCTGAAAAAGCCAATTTAAATTTACCAGGTACAAAACTTGCCTATGATTTATACCAAGAATTAGCAAAAGAAGGTCATGAAAATGATGGTACTCAAGCTTTGATTAAGCTTTGGTGGGATCAAGCTTAATAGTCCTCCTCACTCTAAGTTGGGAAGCAACTTAAAATTTATTTCTTGCAATTTTATCTCAGTTTGTTAGTATACCTTGTATAAAATAAATTATCTTCTTAGTGAAGAATGGAGGAAATCATGAAAGCATCTGTACTTACTGGAATTATTCAACGACTAGAAACAATGACTAAGGCAAAAGATGAAGTTGAAATTCGTCGATTTGAATTGGATGGGATTGAAAAATGCCAAGTGACTTATTTACCAAATGATGATGCTTTTGAAATGACAGAATCAGAAACGGGAACTGTTTTCCGCTTTGACAACATTGATCTAGTAGCCATTGAAATATTTGATCTGTTGGGTTAATACAAACAAAAAGAGGTCTGAGGATAATCGAAATCCTAGACCTCTTTTTATTTATCATAAACATATAATCTTTTCATCAGTTAAAATCCTAAGCAAGATAATTATAAATATTAGAGCCAGTGAATCATGAGTATAAGAATACAAGAATGTGCTATAATGACTTTAAGTAAAAAAAGAAATAAGTTAATGAAGATAATAAAAAAGTATAGGAGGAATCATGAGAAAATTGATTCAACCCACTTGGTGTCTTAATTCAGTTTATCGTCTTAAGCCATCTGATCTAATCAACCAGCAAATTAAAGGCCTAATAGTAGATCTTGATAATACACTCTTGGCATGGAATTGCCTAGATCATACCCAAGAATTAGCAATATGGGCAAAGAGTATGCAAGATGCAGGTATAAAATTATTTGTTTTATCCAACAATCATCCCGAACGAGTACATAGGGTGGCGGATCCTTTAAAATTACCTTATCTCGGTCATGCCTTAAAACCGCTCAGACGTAGTTTTCGCTTAGCAATGAAAAGAATGCAAGTTAAGCCGGAGCATGTCTTAGTGGTCGGTGACCAGATAATGACCGATGTAATAGGAGCTAAGAGTTTAGGTTTGAAAGTACTTTTAGTTAAACCTATTGTCAATAATGATAATATTTACACCCTGGTCAATCGCACTTTAGAAAAAATGGCACTGAAATGGATTGGGATTGACCGACATGGAGACTGGGGGGACCAACTTGAAAGACCAAACTAATTTACAAGAAAACTATCAATGCATTGGATGTGGGGCTGAAATTCAAAGTGAAGATCCTAATAAGATGGGGTATTTATTGGCTTCTATCTTGGAGAAGAAAAAAATAGAAGGCGATTTTTATTGTCAGCGCTGTTTCAGACTGCGTCATTATAATGAGCTACAGGATGTGCAAATTTCAGACGATATATTTCTGGATCGCCTTTCTTCCATTTCAGAAGACGATGCTTTTGTAGTGAATGTTATTGATATATTTGATGTTGAAGGAAGTATGTTATCTGGCTTAAATCGTTTTATTGGCAAGCAACCCTTTGTTTTAGTCGCTAATAAAGTAGACTTATTACCAAAATCAGTCAAACAAAATCGAATCGTTCATTGGTTGAAACAGCGTTTCTTTGAAAATAGTTTAAAACCAGACGAAGTGTTTTTGCTGTCAGCCAATAAGCCAGCTAGCTTACAAGCTCTAATTGATCGGATTGACCGCGAGGTAAGACAACGTAATGTTTACATAGTGGGAGTTACTAATGTTGGAAAATCTACCTTAATTAACCAACTACTGAGACATTATGGTGGAAACAAAGAAATAATCACAACCTCTGATCATCCGGGCACCACACTCGATACGATTCGTATACCATTAACAGAAACAACGGGTATCATTGATACTCCGGGAATTATCAAGGAAAACCAACTGGCTCATTACTTAGATCGTCAGGGAATGAAAAAACTATTACCCAATAAAGCAATTAAGCCTAGAACTTTTCAGTTAAATGCTGGTCAAACACTCTTTTTAGCTGGAGCAGGTAGAGTTGATTTTATAGCAGGAGAAAGGGCAGCCTTTACTTTTTATGTCTCCAATGAGACATATATTCACCGGACTAAAACGGATAAGGCAGATGACTTTTACATTGAGCACAAAGGACAACTCTTAAGTCCTCCATATCTCAATCAAGCAGTTAATTTTCCTGAACTACAAGGAAGGGATTATCAATTAAAACCCAATCAAGATTTAGCGATTGCTGGACTAGGATGGTTAACAGTTAATGAACCTGTTCAAGTAAGACTATGGGCTCCAAAAGCTGTCCAAGTTACACAAAGAGAAAGTATGATTTAGGTTAAACAGATCTAGTTAGAAAAGGAGTCAATATGACCGTATTAAATAAAAAACAAATTAAGTTTCTTAGAAAAAAAGCGCAAAAAGAAAAAGCAATTTTTCAAATCGGAAAATTAGGAATTACAGAAGTCTTTATTCAACAAGTGGATGAAGCCATTGAAAAAAGAGAATTAATTAAATTTAATATTCTGCAAAATTCTGATGAAGAAATTGATCAAGCGGCTGAACAAATTGCTCAAGCAATTAATGCAGTAATTGTTCAAACCGTTGGACATACAGCTGTTCTTTATCGCCCTTCTCACAAAGAAAAATATCAAAGAATAAGTGAAGAAATAGCCACTATTCAATAGCAACAGAAAGGAGACCTCCATGCGGACGATCGTCAGTGAACAAACTATTTTGAGGCTTGAGCGAGAATATGCCTCGATCACCTTAGGACAAATAGCGGATTTAACAACCGACCGTGATCGCCAACGCATCGGTATTTTAGGAGGGACTTTTAATCCGCCTCATTTAGGTCATTTAATGATGGCTGAACAAGTAGGAAAACAATTAGATTTAGATGAAGTTTGGTTTATGCCAACCGCAAAGCCACCTCATGCGCCGGGGAAGCAGACCATTGCTTCTCAACACCGGCTGCAAATGGTTCAAAGAGCGATCGAAGGTAATCCTTTGTTTAAACTCCAAGCCTACGAAGTTAATCGTGGTGGGAAAAATTATACCATTGATACTATGAGGCATTTCGTGAAAGCTTACCCTGAGTGCGACTTTTACTTTATCATTGGGAGTGACTCAGCTAATGAACTAGAGACTTGGCGTGACATTAGTGAATTGGCTTCAATGGTTCAATTTGTGGGTGTGCGACGTCCAGGCGAAGAAATTTATGGGGGGCAATATCCAATCATCTGGGTAGACAGTCCTTTGGTAGAGCTTTCTTCAACGGAAATTCGTCTAAGAGTCTACTTGGAACAATCCATTCGTTATCAAGTTCCTGATGCGGTGATAGACTACATTAACCGCCACGACCTATATCGACGTTTGGATTGATGAAAGAAGGAGTTTTTATGACAGAAGAACTTATTTACCAACAAGACTTTATTAATATGAGCCGTCAAGAGTTGATTAATCAATTAGAAAAGCGTTTATCAAAAAGACGGTTTGATCATGTAATGGGGGTTGAAAAAAAAGCGCTTGAGTTAGCGAAGCTTTATGAAGAAGATATCGAAAAAGCATCAATCGTTGCTTTAATGCATGACTATGCCAAAGAAATTGAATCCGAGGCAATGTTAAATTTAGCTCAAGCATTTTGGTCAGACGAGCGGCTTGAAGACGCAACAGAAGGAATCTGGCATGGTTTTGCTGCTGCACAAATATTGAAAACGGATCTAGCATGTCAAGATGATGAAATTATTCAAGCGGTAGCTGCTCATACTACGGGCTGGCACCAAATGTCAAAACTTGCAAAAATACTTTATATCGCAGACTATACAGAAGAAGGACGTAATTTTAAAGGAGTCAATAAGGTTAGAAAACTAAGTCAAATTGATTTAGATAAGGCCTGTTTTTTGAAGATGCGTATGACAGTAAAGCACTTGATGAAAAGGCAAGAATATCTTTTCCCCTTACAAATTGAAGTCTATAACAGTTGGATTAAAAATTATAAAGCAAATAAAGTTATTTAGGAGGAATTATGACATTATCAAGTAAAGAAAAATTAGAAGTAATTGTAAAAGCGGCGGACGATCGGATGGGCCAAGATATTATGGCTTTAGATGTAAGTCAAATGACACCCTTGGCAGAATATTTTGTAATCATGCACGCCAAGAATGAACGTCAACTTAATGCGATTGTGGACGAAATCATTGAAAAATGTCATCAAGCGAATATAAATATCAAGGGTTCTGAAGGAAAAGATGGCGGACGCTGGATTTTAATTGATATTTATGAAATCGTTGTTCATGTCTTTCATTATGAAGAGCGTAGCCATTATAATTTAGAAAAAATCTGGCGAGATGCGCCATTAGTGGACATTTCTGCATGGGTGAATCCTTAATGAGTTTTACCGATGTCGCTTTGGTTTATGACCGTTTTAATGATTTGAGCGCCTATGATCAGTGGCTAGATTTTACTTTAGCTCATGCAGGAGAAGCTGTTGAAAATGTTTTGGATATGGCATGTGGGACAGGTTATTTTAGCCGTTTATTAGCTAAGAATTATCAGCAAGTTAAGGGTATGGATTTAAATGAAGCAATGATTGACCAAGCTAAAAAACAAGCAGGAAATGAATATGAAAACCTCATCTTTCAACAAGGTGATATGCTCAATCTAGAAGCAGAAGAGGGAAAGTATGATTTAGTGACTTGCTATGCAGATTCTTTATGTTTTCTAAAGAATGAAGAAGAGCTTAAACAGGCTCTTTTTTCAATGGTTAATTGTCTAAAAGATAGTGGTCGATTATTGTTTGATGTATGGACCCCTTATCAATTGAGTCAAGGATTTGATCAATTTTCTTATCAGGATGAAGATGAAAAGGGAGCTCTATTGTGGACATCTTTCACTAAAGCTAATGATTTAAGTGTAATTCACCAGTTAACTGTCTTTGATCGCGTTGAGTCTGAAGCTGATCAAGATTTTTATAGACGTTATCAAGTCGACCTAGAAGAAAAAACCTATCCCTTAGCTACTTATAAAAATTTTTTACTAGAAGTAGGCTTGCAACCACAACAAATTCAAGTTTTGGTCAATTTTGGTGAACGTCAGTATGACGAATCTCAAGATCAAAAGACTGATCGTTGGTTTTTTGTATGTCAAAAGGGGGAATAAATGTTGAGAACCTTAGGCATTATTGCAGAATACAATCCTTTTCATTATGGCCATCTCTATCAACTCAAAAAGGCAAGGACCTTAACTCAAGCTGAATGCATTATCGTTTTAATGAGTGGGAATGTTGTGCAAAGAGGGGAGTTTCCTATTCTGGATAAATGGCATAGGGCAGAGCTTGCCTTAAAAAATGGAGCAGACCTAGTCCTCGAACTTCCATTGAATGCTAGTCTGCAGGCAGCGGATTTTTTTGCCGGAAGCTCCGTTGACATCATGAAAGACTTGGAGGTTGATTATTTAGCTTTTGGAAGTGAATCGGCTGAATTAGCAGATCTTCAAGCCTATTTAGATTTTATTGAGTTAATTGATGCGGACTTGCAAAAAAATATCCGTCTTTTACTTAAAGAAGGAAAGGCCTACCCAGCCGCTTATCAAACGGCTGTCGCTCAACAATTGAAACAGCATGAATACAGTTTAAGTTTCGATCCATCTGCTAGCAATCAAATGCTAGGCATTCTGTACTTAAAAGCACTAAAAGGTTCTAAAATTCAACCAATTGTTATCCCTCGTCTTAAAGAAACTCAAGAGCTAGAACAGTGGATTGAGCTACCACATGAGCTACAACCAATATCTATCCTTTCAGGCAGTCAAATCAGAAAGGAAGTTCAAGAGGGTGTTCTAAAAGCTCGAAATCTTCCGATAATGACTTGGCAGAAGTTGCAAATGCATTCCTTAATCGAATGGCAAGATTATTATACCTTACTCAACTATGCTATCTTAGCGTTGGGGAAAGAAGGTCTTGCTAAAATTCAAGGAATGGTCGAGGGGATGGAGTCGGCTATCTATAAGCAAAATCTCAAAACTCAGTCTTGGGAGGAATTAGTGGATGCTCTTACTTCGAGTCGGTGGACACGGTCAGCTGTACAACGTCTATTGATGATGGTTTTATTGCATATTGATCAAACAATGTGGCAAAGTTATTTAACAAAAAATAAAAAGCAGAAAGTGCTTCGTATCTTGGCTTTTAATCAAGTGGGGCGAGCCTTTTTAAGCAGCTTTAATTCGGAAAAACTAAAACTTTTTTCTAATTTATCGCAAGAAATAGCAGACAATTATCACTTGGCCTTGCAAGTAGATAGTATTTTGCAGGCCAATCCTAATAAAAAAACTGAAGAACAAGTGATAGCAAAGCATCCCATTTATTTAAATGAGCCTTATTTATAGCAAGCTAAACTAGTAATATGAACGTCAATCAGCTATACTAATATTGGTTTAGAATTGATTATTGTGATGTCAACCGTAAATGAAAATGTCCTGAAATTTTAAAAATTTGCGGGATAAAACT
>NZ_JBNUPI010000024.1:0-16236 GCF_050409505.1 Facklamia sp. P12937 | reverse complement strand
CTCGGGTCTTATTTTAAAGGTTATAGCAAAAATGGACTTATGATACAGCCCCATTAATAACTACTTCAAATTTTAATGGGAATTATTTTTTAGCTTTTAATTGTAAATATAACTCATCCAATTGATCGGTTGAAACATGACTTGGTGCATCTGTTAATAAGTCGTGACCACGACCATTCTTTGGAAAGGCAATGACTTCACGAATATTAGGCTCTTGAGCAAGTATCATCACTAATCGATCTAAGCCTAAAGCGATACCACCATGAGGAGGGAAGCCGTAATCCATTGCTTCTAATAAGAAACCAAATTGACTTTTAGCTTCTTCAGCAGTAAATCCTAATAATTCAAACATTTGATCTTGCATCTCACGTTGATAAATTCTTAGAGATCCACCTCCCACTTCATAACCATTAAGAACAATGTCGTAGGCTTTAGCTTTAGCATCCGCTGGATTGTCTTTTAATGCTTGGACATCGTCGTTTTGCGGAGCAGTAAACGGATGATGCATAGCAACATATCTTTGATTATCTTCATCATATTCAAATAATGGCCAATCGGTAACCCACAAAAAAGCTAACTCTTCAACATCGTATAAGGTGTGTTTCTTGGCTAAATGATTACGTAAAGCGCCTAAGGAATCAGCAATGACACTGGCTTGATCAGCCACAAAGAAGAGGATGTCTCCCTCTTTAGCTTCCAACGTCTCTTTAATCTGGTCTTGGTCTTCTTCAGTAAAGAATTTAGCGATTGGTCCATTAAAGCCTTCCTCTAATACTTTAATCCACGCTAAGCCTTTAGCTCCATAGGGTTTAACAACTTCTGATAAGGCATCTGCTGTCTTGCGTGTGTATTCATCAGCTAAGCCTTTAAGGTTTATGGCTTTGACTTGCCCTCCATCTTTTACAGCATTTTTAAAGACGCCAAATTCACTATGTTCAGCCCATTGAGAGAGGTCTTTTAATTTCATGTCAAAGCGAATATCTGGTTTATCTGACCCGTATTCTTCCATTGCTTGAGCATAAGTCATGGTTGGGAATGCTTGCTTAATTTCTACTCCTCTTGTTTCTTTGACAACTTCTTTTAGCATCTCTTCTATATATGATTGAATATCTTCTTGACCTAAAAAGCTGGTTTCAATATCGACTTGGGTAAATTCTGGTTGACGGTCACCACGTAAATCTTCGTCTCGGAAGCATTTAACTATTTGATAATAGCGATCCATGCCTGCACCCATCAGCAGTTGCTTAAATAGTTGGGGTGATTGAGGTAATGCAAAAAAGGATCCCCCTTCACGGCGAGTAGGTACTAAATAGTCTCTAGCACCTTCCGGAGTGGATTTGGTTAACATAGGTGTCTCAACATCAACAAATCCTCTTTGGTCTAAGAAATTACGGATTGTTCGCGTTACATTATGACGTAGGCGAATATTTGCTTGCATTTTAGGACGACGTAAGTCTAACATACGATTTCTTAAGCGAACTTCTTCATCCACATCCAAATCATTTTCAATATATATAGCAGGCGTTTTAGCTTTAGTATAGATGGTTAAAGCATTGGCATACAGCTCAAAACGTCCTGTTTTAACTTGCTTATTCATTTGATTGTTTTCTCTTAATGCCAATTCTCCAGTCACTTCAATAATGTATTCTGAACGAATCCGATTGGCTAGCTCAAAATCTTCTTTTGAAAGTCTCTCAGCATTAAAGACCACTTGACAAAAGCCTTCACGATCACGTAAATCAACAAAAATTAAACTCCCTAAATCTCTTCTTTTTTGTACCCATCCTTTTAATGTGATCGCTTTACCAAGGTACTGTTCATCTACTAATCCACAATATACAGTTCTTTCTGTCATTTTATTCACCCCTAAAATATTTATCAATTACACTCGTATCCGTTGTTAAACGGCGATAAACGCCATAAAAATCAGACCATAAGTCACCTTTTGAAATCTCGGTCTCTGTCCCATTTTCTTGATTTTTAACGACTAATATCTCAGACTCAACTTCTTGCTCACCCAACATAATAGTTAATTTGGCCCCTAATTTGCCGGCTGTTTTAAACTGAGACTTTATGCTTCTAAATAAGTAATCTCTTTCTGCAATCAATCCAGCATATCTAGCCTTTTGAACTAACTCGGTTGCTAATTGATTAACCGACTCATCACGACATAAGACATATAAGTCTAGAGGCTCATATGGTGGAATGTCAATCTTTTGTTGATCCATTAATAACATGAGACGTTCAAGCCCTAATCCAAAACCAAAGCCAGGCTTCTCAGGTCCGCCTATTTGTTGAACCAGTCCATCATAGCGACCACCACCACAAACCGTTGATTGAGCACCAATCCGATTATCATCTACTACAAACTCGAAAATAGTATCCTGATAATAATCCAAACCTCTTACCACCTTGTCATTGACTTCAAAAGGTATTTCTAGTTGCTTGAGCATGGATTGAACTTGTCCAAAATGGTCCTTACTCTCTTTAGATAAATAATCTAAAATACTTGGAGCCTCTTTTACATAAGCTTTATCCTTAGCATCTTTTGAATCTAGTACACGCAGTGGATTGTCATGCAGTCTTTTTTTAGAATCATCACTTAAATTATGAATATGTGGCTCAAAATAAGCAATAAGCGCTTGACGATAAGCCTGCCGATCGTTTGGCTTTCCTAGTGAGTTAATTTGTAAAGTAATATTTTTTAAACCTAACTCTTGAAAGAAATGCCAAGCTAAACTGATAACTTCCACATCCGTTGCTGGATTTTCTGACCCGAAAACTTCGACGCCCATTTGATTGAACTGTCGTTGACGTCCTGCTTGGGGTCTTTCGTAACGAAAGTAAGGACCTAAATAATAAACCTTAAAAGGCTGTGCATGTTCTGGACCAAACAATTTATTCTCAACGTATGCTCTCACAACACCCGCAGTCCCTTCGGGGCGTAAACTAATATGTCGTTCTCCTTTATCATAGAAGTCATACATTTCTTTAGAGACAATATCTGAAGTATTACCAACTGAACGTGAAAATAAATCATAGGACTCAAAAAGCGGTGTCCGTATTTCACGATACATATATTGATCAAATAAATCTCTTGCTACATCTTCGACATATTGCCAACGATAACTATCCTCTGGCAAGATATCAACGGTGCCTTTCATCTTTTGAATCATTCTACCCCTCCTAATATAAAAGCGCCCTAAGTTTTCACTTAGGACGCATTAACGTGGTACCACCTATATTTGTAATGAATTTATCCATTACCTCTTAATCGTAACGTGATTGACGGAATAACTTTTGATTATTCTTCTCCATAGTGTCTTCACTCTCAAATGCAACTTTTCACTCAACGTTGCTCACTGTATATTACAGAGCTACTTGTCTATTTCACCGAATTGATTAATTATGTTCAGATTACTCAATGATGATTGATTTGTCAAGTTGAATTAAAATTCTTCTTTAGTTTACTTTATAGCAAATGATTAACAATCTAGTTACTATTGTGTAACAGTCCATCTAGAGTTGACCTTTAATTCAATTAATCAACTATAATGCAATTAATAGAGGAATAGTGGAGGAATATAGGATGGCTATCGTTTGGACCAAAAATTTGAAACACTTAACTAAAAAGCGACTTACTCCTTTCTTATTAACACTTATAATTAGCGTCATAACAGTATGGGGAATTGTTAATCTTAGCAATTTAAAAGCTTTACCAATTGATCGTCAAGGAATCGTTCTGCACTCTTTTCCAACTACTAATTCCGAGGTTTTAACCGAAATTGATCCTGACTTTCCTATTGAAATTATTCAAGAACAAACCGGTTGGCTTAAAGTGCGCTATCAAGGGAAAGTTGAAGGTTGGTTACCCAAGTGGCTAATCGAAAACAAGGAACTAAAAAGTGACCAAGATTTAGCAGCCTCTTTTGAAAAATCAACGGCTCTTTATCAAAAAGCTGATTCTAAAAGTCCTATTCTCTCAAATATTCCTAAGGAAAGCCTCATCCCTATTAATTATATAGAAAAAAATTGGGCTCAAGTTAATTATCAAGGTAAACCAGCCTTTGTAAACATAAACGAGATAGAATTATTGAATCGACAAGACGCGGAGCGTTTAATTGCCGAAAAGAATGCTTTAGATAGCAGTATTAATAAAAAAGAAAAAGAAAAAGAAAGCTTGAAAAACAAGCTTATCATGCGCAAAAAAGAAGAATACTTATTAGAAGAAGCAGACTTTTTTTCTAATATGATTTATCAAACGGATTACCTACAAGAATTTACAAGGCTTGATTATGTTGAATATAGTCCTCAGGAATCATTTTACTACGTAGAAGACAGTCAAGGAGTTAAAGGATATATTGATTCCTTCTCTCTATCTGAGCCTTACTATTCAATTGACCATCGCTTTCTACCTATTAAATCTGAACTCCAACAAGCGACCATCATGCTAGACCCTGGCCATGGTGGAGAAGACCCAGGTACATTGAGTAAAGATCAAAAGTATGCTGAAAAAAGCTTTACCTATAAGATTGCTAAAGTATTAAAGAAAACACTTGAAGCTTTCGGGGCTAAAGTTATCTTAACTAATGAAAGCGACCAATTTTTAGACCTCGCTGAAAGGGTTAAAATCAGTAACCAAAAACAGCCAGACTTATTTCTTTCGTTACATTTCGATTCCTCCTATGACACTCAGGTCAAAGGTGTTCGTACATATTTCTATCATTTAAATGACGAAGAATTTGCGAAGACCTTACATTCTGGGTTGATAACATCTGGTCGACCTAATTTGGGTGTGGAGTATGGAAACTTTCATGTTTTACGCGAAAATACCGTCCCCTCCCTCTTGCTCGAACTCGGTTATATTACAAACAGCGAAGACTTGGAGTTAATGTTAACGGATGACTACCATCAAAAATTAGCTGATGCTATTACTGAAGGACTCTCAACTTATTTTAATCAAGTTGGAAATCAATTAGAAATAAATACCCCTGATAGATAAGGTCTCTATCAGGGGTATTGTTTACTCATTGGAGTCCAAAATTATTGTAACAGGTCCATTGTTTTCAAATTCAACTTTCATGTCAGCTCCAAAAATACCTGTTTTAGCTTTAAAACCTTTTTTGTCAAGCTCTTGGTTGAAATAATGGTATAATTCTTCAGCCTGGTCTGGTTTTGCAGCATTGGTAAAGCTAGGGCGATTCCCTTTCTTACAAGAAGCGTACAGGGTAAATTGACTGACTGAGAGAATACTGCCGCCAGTATCTTTCAACGATAAATTCATTTTTCCTTCTTCATCGTCAAAAATCCGCATAGTTACAATTTTTCTAGCACAATACTCACAGTCTTTAACCGTATCTTCAGGTCCAAATCCGACTAAAAGTAGAAGGCCTTCTTTAATGGCTCCTACTACTTCTTCATTAACTGTTACACTGGCATGGTTCACTCTTTGAATAACTACTTTCATTTGACCTCCTAATTGCCTTGACGTTTAACTTCGTAAACATCTGGGATGTTCTTTAATTTAACAATTAATTCATGTAATTGTTGTGTATCAGCAACTAAAACCTTAAGTTTGATGATGGCTTGACTTTGATCATCAATGCGCCCATTGACTGCTTTGAGGTTTTTGACCGTATGGTTGACAACGTTTAAAACGTCGTTAATCATACCCGACCGGTCAAAACCAATGACTTGTATTTCTGTTTCATACTCATGTTCTTCTTGCTTTTCTTCGGACCAATGCACTGCAATCGTTCGATCATCCAATTCAATTTCACTTTTTAAGTTGGAACAATCTTTGCGGTGAACAGAAATGCCTCTGCCTCTTGTTATATAACCAACTATCTCATCACCGGGAACCGGGTTGCAACAACGACTAAGTCGCATCATTAAGTTATCAACGCCGTCAACCACTAATCCTTTTTCATTTCCTACTTTTTCTTTGTTAGAGTCGGTCTCCCTATCTTTAGAAATGACATTAGATAGCTTTACATTTTTGTCGACTTTCTTAATATTCCAAAAATGCATAATAGAAGTCGGTGAGATTTCTCCTAGGCCGATAGAAGCATAAAGATCTTCCATCTCATTGAAGTTAAATCTCTCAAGTAAGTCTTTTTCTTTGTTCTTTTTAAGTTCTGTTTTTAAAGATGTTTCGTTTTCTTTCAGGGCTTTTTCAAGTATTTCCTGTCCAATTTCGCTATTTTTCTCACGCTCTTGCATTTTAAAATAACGTTTGATCCGATTGCGTGCTTTAGAAGTTTTAACAAACTTGAGCCAATCACGGCTAGGGCCAACAGAACTCGGATTGGTTAATATTTCAACAATATCTCCATTTTTCAAGCGATAATTAAGAGGAACGATATTACCATTAACTTTTGCTCCAACCGTCTTATTTCCTATTTCAGTATGGATATGGAAAGCGAAATCGACTGGACCTGAGCCTAATGGTAATTCAAAGACGTCGCCTTTAGGAGTAAAGATATAAACTTGATCTTTAAAAACATCTTCTTTAATAAATTCCATGAATTCACTAGCATTCCCTGCATCATCTTCATACTCAACAATATCATGAAACCATTTTAACTGTTGTTGAATGTTATCTCGTGGTTGCTCATCGACTGTTTTCCCTTCTTTGTAGGCCCAATGAGCTGCTAGTCCGTACTCTGCCACTTCATGCATAAGGTGCGTTCTTATTTGAACTTCAACAGGTTTGCCTTGAGGTCCAATAACAGTCGTATGAATTGATTGGTACATATTAGCTTTAGGCATAGCAATATAATCTTTAAAGCGTCCTGGCATCGGCTTCCATTTTGTATGAATAATGCCTAAGACTCCGTAGCAATCCTTAATCGAATCGACTAAAACGCGAACCGCTAATAAATCATAGATATCATCAAACTCTTTTTTCTGATCGACCATTTTACGGTAAATGGAATAAATATGTTTCGGTCTTCCATAAACAGTAGAGTCCATGGACAGTTCGTCAATCGCATCTTTTATCTGATCAATGACAACTTGAATATATTCTTCGCGCTCATCTCTTTTTTGGTCCATTTGATGGACAATATCATAATAGGCTTGAGGATTAATATATCTTAAAGAAATATCTTCTAATTCCCATTTAATGACACTCATACCAATTCGTTCAGCCAAGGGTGCATAAATATCTAATGCTTCTTGAGACTTTTCAATTTGTTTGTGGGGTTTTTGAAATTTCAAAGTGCGCATATTATGTAAACGGTCAGCTAATTTAACCATTACCACACGAATATCTTTAGCCATGGCAATCAACATTTTACGATGATTTTCTGCTAATTGTTCTTCTTTACTTTGAAATTTAATCTTACCGAGTTTAGTAACGCCATCTACTAAGAAGGCGACGGATTCTGAAAATTCTTCCTGGATTTTTTCCAAAGTGTAGTCCGTATCTTCCACTACATCATGTAAAAAGCCAGTAGCTACTGTATCAGGGTCTAATTTAATATTCGCTAAAATACCTGCTACTTGAATTGGATGATTAATATAGGGTTCTCCTGAGAGACGTTCTTGCCCTTCATGGGCCTTGGTTGCTACTGCTAATGCCTTTTTTACAAAAGCTACCTTACTGTCATTCATATAAGATCGACAAATTGCTATAACTTCTTCACCAGTATAGACATCATTTCTACCCATATTATCACCACTCTTTCTAGATAATTTTTCTACTATTATAACTTAAATACTCACTATAAAACAATATTAGCCTCTTTAATACTATCAATCTTAGCTTATGCTAAAAAACAACTGGTCGAAAGACACAGTTGTTTTAAAATTTTATTCAGAAACAATTTTAATCCCTTTAGAAGCACCAATACGGTTTGCGCCTGCTTCAATCATTATTAATGCAGTTTCTTTATCGCCAACGCCTCCAGAAGCTTTGACTCCCATTGTTTCACCAACAGTCGAACGCATTAGAGCAATATCTTCTTTCACAGCTCCTGCTGTTGAAAAGCCAGTGGAAGTTTTAACAAAATCTGCTTTGGCTGCTTTGGCTGCAAGGCAAGCTTTCACTTTTTCTTCTTTTTCAAGTAAACTAGTTTCGATGATAACTTTCACAATAATTTCTTCTGGAACAGCTTGAACGACTTGACGGATATCCTCTTCTACTGTTTCCCAATCAGCAGCTTTAGCCGCTCCGATATTGATTACCATATCAATTTCACTAGCCCCATTTTTCACTGCTTCTTTTGCTTCAAAAGCTTTAGTAGATGAAGTATTCGCTCCTAAAGGGAAACCAATCACTGTACAGACTTTGATGTCTGAATCCTTCAACAAATCACTCGCATAAGTAACCCATACTGGATTAATACAAACTGACATGAATTGATATTCCAAGGCTTCTTGACAAATTTGCTTAATTTGGTCTTTGGTTGCATTTGCATTTAATAAAGTATGATCGATATATTTATTTAATTCCATTTTAAAACTCCCTTTCAATTTCAGTGACATATGATAGGACACTTAAAAGATAAATAGGTGCCGTCTCTGCCCGTAAGATTCTTGGACCTAAGCTACAAATCTCAAAGCCATTTTCTACTAAGAAAGATACCTCTTGTTGTTCTAATCCACCTTCCGATCCAAATACCATAACTATCTTTTTATTCTTTTCGATATTTTTTAATATTTTGGCTAACAGATGGTGTTGACCTTCTTTAGCACTTTCTTCGAATGCCACTAGTTTAATGTCATGAGTACGATACTGATTAACAAAGTCTTTTAAATTTAAAAGCTGCTTAACTTCAACCTTTTTTAAACGTTTTGACTGTTCTGCAGCACTATCAGCAATTTTTTGTAGTCTTTCAACTTTTTTACCAGCTTTTTTCCGGTCCCATTTGACTACATCACGTTTTAAAGCTAATGGTTGAAAGCTGCTCATGCCGCATTCTGTAGCTTTTTGAACAATTGAATCCATTTTGTCATTTTTGGATAAACCACAAGCTACAACTACCTCGACCGGTAACTCCGTTTGACTGAGAGTCTCACTTAAGGGTGACATGATTTCTAATAGAGCATAATCATTCTTTTTTTTGAGATAAGAAGCTAGATACTTCTTTTGATCGTATACAACTATTAACTCCTTCCCTTGCTTAGCCCTTAAAACATTGACCAAATGATGACTGTCTGATGGATTCAAAACAACTTTCTTGCCAATTTCTACTATTTGATTCGAATCATCGATAAAATATTGATGCATAACTCACTCTTTCTTCTGAGCCGTGATACCAGCCCATCCTTTATAATAATTAATTTGGATTATTTCCCACTGATCTGTTGATAAAGAATCGATTACTTGTTCTGCCTTCTCAGTCAGTATGCCTCCAAGAATGAGATAGCCACCCTTTTCTAAAAGCTGATAGGCATCCTGATAGAGCTTGAGTAATATATGAGGTAGGATGTTTGCCATGATGATATTTACTTTTTCTTCAACACCTCTTAATAAATCATTGACATGAAATGATATAGGTGGTTGAAAATCATCAGAATAGCCCATATTTTGCCATTTTTGATAAGTAAGATTTTGTTTAGCAGCTGCGATTGCTTGAGGATCAAGATCGTATCCCACCACTTTTTGTGCGCTGAGAGCAAAAGCTATCAATGCAAGGATACCAGATCCCGTTCCAACATCATAAACTTTCTCGTCACCTCGCATAACCATTTCTAAAGCTTGCGCGCCGAGTCGGGTTGTCGGGTGATCACCTGTTCCAAAGGCAACTCCTGGGTCTAAATAAATAACTTTCTCATCCTTATATTTTGGAGAATAAGCATCCCATACCGGAACAACTTTTATAAATCGTGAAATTTCTTGAATTCGGTAGTTTTTCATCCAATTTTTTTGCCAATTTTCCATTTCAATCGGCTCTTTTTCCCAACTATAATCGAAATAAAGGTTATCTTCTAAATAACTATCGAACAAGTCTTTTTCTATATCTTGTTCAAAAAAACCTAAGACAAGCCCCCGTTTATCTTGTTCTTTAAGGGATGGAGCTAAAGGAATTTCTCCAAATAAATTTTCTTTATTTTCCATATATCCATCGACATTTATAAGCTGCGTCCCTTTCGCCCCCCACTCAAATAAGAGATGAGAAACATATTCCACTTCATCAGGCTTCTTAGTTTCAAGATAGATAGTCACTTTTGTCCAATGAGTCATTAAACCCCCCCAGTCAATGCATCTAAAAAATTTAAAGCTGAGCTTATTCACATTATGGAGGACAGTTTATCTTTTTTCAATCAAAAGAAGTTATTTTTTCAAGATTAAGTCTAGCTATTTTAATAAGGGCATGTAATAATAAATAATAGACTTTAGAATATTTGTAACTTTTTTTGAAATTTTCAAAAGAAAAGGATAAAATAGTAGTTGATATTCTATTAATATAAAAGCTAATAAACGAGGTGAACTTCATGGCAGAAAAAAACTTAACAGCAAAAGATATCTTACAAAAAGAATTTTCTCGTTCCATGCGTGGCTATAATGCTGCTGAAGTCGATGAGTATCTCGATAGTATTATTCGTGACTATGATTCTTATCAAAAAGATGTAGTGTTCTTAAAGAATGAAAATGAGCGACTCATTGCTAAAATAGATGAATTAACTAAGCAGTTATCATTAGCTAAGAAAAACGTTTCAACAACTCCAGGTTCTGGCGTAACCAACTTTGATATCCTTAAACGTTTATCTAACTTAGAAAAACATGTTTTCGGAGCCAAAATTTCAAACACAGAGTATAGTCAAAATTAATGATCATAGTAAATTTCAGGTAATCGCGGTCAATTCATTTGGCTGAGGAAAGTCCATGCTCGCACAAGCTGAAACGCTTGTAGTGTTCGTGCTTAGCGAAACAATAAGCTAAGGTAGCCTTAAGGTGAACGGCGAGTGAATATTCTAAGGCTTAGCTAAGAATAAGTAATTCATAAAGTGCCACAGAGACGATCTTTTTGGAAACAAAAAGCTGAAACGCGGTAAACCCCTCGAGCGAGCAACCCAAATTTGGTAGGGGCACTCTCTGTATGGGAAAATGCGTAAGCATTGCTTAACTGAAAGAGAGACAAGTTATCTTGTAGATAGATGATTACCCTTTATTTATTCTTGCCTATGGAATAAATATTGACAGAACATGGCTTATCGAAATTTACTAATATAGGTATTTATAGATGCATATAGTCAACAACACGATTCTGAGCCTAAAAGCTTGTTGAATCGTGTTTTTTTAAAAGGAAGGATTATCCATGAAAACATATCACTTAATTGCTACAGCAGCGGCAGGTATCGAGGGAATAGCTAATCAAGAACTCAAGGATTTAGGCTATGAAACACAAACAGAGAATGGTCGCGTGCGCTTTAAAGGAACTGCAGAAGATATTGCTAAAACAAACCTATGGTTGAGAACAGCTGATCGAATTAAAGTAGTGGTTGGCGAATTTAAAGCAACCTCTTTTGAAGAATTGTTTGACCAAACCTATGCGATTGCCTGGGAAGACCTCTTGCCCATGGATGGAGAATTTCCTGTTTCAGGTAAATCGGTGAAATCAAAACTTTATTCTGTCCCTAACTGTCAAAGAATTGTCAAAAAAGCCATTGCCAAACGGCTAATGGATCACTATGCTCGTAAAATGCCTTTGAGCGAAACAGGTGATTACTACCCTATTGAAATATCGATACTAAAAGATGTGGCGATGATTACTTTAGATACAAGTGGAAGCAGTCTATTTAAACGAGGTTATCGAACTGAAAAAGGTGGCGCGCCTCTAAAAGAAAATATGGCAGCAGCTTTAGTCAAATTGACTACTTGGTTCCCTGACCGTCCTCTTTATGATCCAACTTGCGGGTCTGGAACAATTTTAATTGAAGCTGCCTTAATGGGACGCAATATTGCTCCAGGATTAAATCGGTCATTTGCAGCAGAAAAATGGGAGTTCTTTAATCCAGAAGTATGGTCAAAGGAAAAAACAAAAGCACGTCAAAAAATTAACCATGAAATAAAACTCAATATCTTTGGAAGCGATATAGATGGAAGAATGATTGAAATCGCCAAGCAAAATGCAGCAAATGCCGGTGTGGGAGAAGATATTACTTTTAAACAAATGCAGTTAAAAGATTACCGTCCGAATGAAGAATATGGCATTTTAATCTCCAACCCTCCTTATGGGGACCGCTTGCTAGATGAAGATAAGGTACACCAACTATACCAGGACATGGGTACTATTTACCGTTTGATGACCACTTGGTCGAAGTATATTCTCTCAAGTGATGACTCATTTGAGAAATTTTATGGTGAAAAAGCTAGCAAAAAACGCAAGTTATATAACGGTGCCTTAAAAGTAAATTATTATCAATTTTGGTCTACAAATAAATAAGGGTCTAAAGTCTTTACTTTCCCTTGTTTACGTAAGGCTTGTTTTGCTGCTTGATCAGCTGCTCGATTTTCTTTTTCAGGAATCCATTTTAGAAAAAGTAAAGGATAATAGTCCATTTCAAAGAGAATATCTTTTAAAAGCTTGCTAAAATAGTCTTTTTTGGCAAAACGTTTTTCAATCGATTGGAAAACAATCTTAGAATCGGTTTTAATTTGAATGAGTTGATCTGTTTTTAATTTTTCTTGCTTGATCCATTGCATAGCTAATCTTAAAGCAAAAAACTCAGCTTGGTGATTATCCAGACATTCATTAATATAAAATTTAAAAGTAGCAACTTTTTCACCATTGAATACCAAAAAAGCTAGGCCCGCTTCTTTAGTTTTAGGATCAAAAGCGGCATCAATTTGTATCCACATAGGTTTTTCACCCTCTCTATTTTGAAAGGAGTCTCCTCAATTGACAGATCTTATTCATATGCCAAATAAGAGCGAATATTTCTATCGCAAAGCCATGAATGCGCTTGAACAAAATGATTATGCAAGTGCATCTAACTTTTTGAAAGAAAGCTATCAGATAGAACCTTCCCTTAAAGTGTTTAAAGAACTAATTTCTATTCATATTATTCAAAATAAAAGTCAAGCTGTCAAAAAGTTATGGCAAAATTTTCTTTCAGACCACTCCATACAAGACCTTGACTATGAATTAGCGATGCTTTATGTTCATTCTTTACCTTATCTTTTTTCTCATCAAAAACTATTGATTCAGCTATATGAAATCAAAGAATATTTTGATCAAAAAAATGGGATAACTCTTTGATTGTTAAACAAATTGAAAAAATTAAAGAAAAAGAAGCTCTTTCTAAAGAACTTCAACTCCTTATAAATACGAAGAGGTTAGATTCAAAGTTGAAACAATTGAAAGAACTAACCTTATATGAACTTTTAAAAGAAATCAAAAACTTCTATAGTTTAGATTACTCCCTTAAACATCCAATCTTGACTGCATTATTGGCTGACAAAGAGATAAGTCAATTCGTTAAAAGTGATATATTGCATCATTATATAGTTCGAAATTACCAGGCCCATCTAAAACTGACATGGTTTGAAGAAATTAAAATCATCGATAGCCTATCTCTAGTCCCTTATAAAGAAGATTCGACCTATTTACAAATAAAAGCTCTTCTTGAAGATTATACGGTCAATAATAATCCTCATATTTATGATGGTCTACTAGAAGAAATAAATTTATTGGTGATGGTATACTATCCATTTATCAAAGAAAAAATCTCAGACCCTGTTGCATGGTTTAATAGCTTTTTAAGTTATTACCATATAGAAAAAAGTGAAGAATCCGATCAAAATGAGCGAATGGATGAAATTCTCCAACAGGCTATCGATGAAATCAAACAACTAAGTCTATAGATAGAAATTTAAAGAAAACTTTCTAAATAAATTAGAGCAAGTCTATAGTAGACTCGCTCTAATTTTACTTCTCTTCTTCTGACTGTGTATCATTTTCCTTGGTGTTTTTATGGTGCACGGTAGGTTGTGGATCAAGAATGACATGCTTATCCTCTTCTTGTGGTGGTAAGGATATAAAATCAATAATATCTTTGAAATTGACTATGGTCTTCTCTTCAATAATATCTTGCATCATCATATCTGATTCTTGCCAATAAATATCTACAACAGCACTATTAGAAAGCAATTTTGTAATTATTCCTGTCATGCTACTTTCTCTAAATTTGAAAGTAATCTTATCCCCTATTTCTGGTCGAATTGCTAACTTTACTGATTCAATCATTTCAAGACCCGTTTCATAATCTACATCTAATAGCGAAGCGATACGTGACTTGCTTGTCCCGCGTCTTAACTCCTTTTCAATTAGACTTCGTTGCCCATCTGAAATTTTTTTCGACACGTTATCCCTCTTTTCTTAAATTGCCCTCTGTAATTGTTATTATACCACATTTTTCTTTTTTATTCTAAAGGTTACTCTTTCTCTACCTTTGGAACCCATACAGAAAGTGCTTGACTATGAATCTTAATTTTTAATGGTAAACTTGGGCCTTTATCGCCATCAATGTTCGCTTTTAGTTCACGTTCTTCATTCAAGGAAGCGAGTTTAATATCGAATGATTTACCCTTTAACGACAAGATGGACTCATTATCTAATTCGTGTCGAGGCAAGCCTTTCTCTTCAATAAAAGTAGCTATGCTTGATATAGCCAATGAACCCTTAAAAGCATAAAGATGACCCAATCCATCAAATAGCTGGTCTTGTGAAAGAAGATTTTCCATTCCTCCCACACTAGTAGTGAGTGTTAATAATATAAGATTGGTTTTAAGGTGATGAGATTCCTTTCCATCGACACTAATGTCTAAATCAAAATCTTCCTCTTCAAACATCGCTTTAAAGCCATCAAATAAATAAGCTAATACCCCAATCTTATTTTTTACTTTAGATTCAGTTTCAAATACTGCTGAAGGAATAGCTCCTAGCGCAAGAACATTCGCAAAATACTGCTCGTTAACTTGCCCGATATCCAATTTTTTTAACTCTAAAGATTTAAATTGATTAATGGCTTTTACTGGGTTTAGAGAGATTCCTAAAGATCTTGCTAAATCATTTACAGTCCCCAAGGGTAAAAAAGCAAAATGAGGTGGTTGTGAATTCTCCATTAAACCGGATACCACTTCCTTAATAGTGCCGTCACCGCCCAAACAAATAATAGTGTCGTATTCATCTGCAGGGGTAGTTTTTGCCCAATCATAGGCATCTTGAGGTTTTTCAGTTGTTCGGTGTTTGACTTGAGCATCGTATGTATTAATTAGTAAATCAGCTAACTGCTCAGCATATGCTTTGGCCTTACCCTTACCTGAACCTGGATTAGCGATGATTAAAACGCTCTTCATATTAACCCTCCTTTTTTTACATTATACCACAAGTCCTCCTAAACGATTTTCCCTTCCAATTTCTTTGAAAGTAAGTTACACTGATGTATATCATTAGACAGAGTAAAAGATAGAACGTCAAGTGTTGTTGGATGGGATGTGGCCAACAAACGAAAAGAATTTATTCTTGCGATACTATCTTTGCATTCGCTGCATTAATATTATTTGTAGCGCTCTCTTGTCAAAAAAAGGAGCGTATTTTTTATGCAAAAACCTGATTCCCGTCGTATTATTTCATATGGTAATAAAGGGAAACTAACCACCCTACAATTAACTACCATGGCTTTATTATTAGCGTTTCGTATTATGTTAGCTTATATACCAGCGTTTAGAGTAGGTGAAATTGCCCAAATTGGAGTTGGCTTTATCGGTACTGCTATTTCCAGCGCTATAATTGGTCCATGGTGGGCTATCGTTATATCGGTAGCTAATGACATTATCACTGCTCTTCTAAATGGCTATAGCTTCTTCTTCGGTTATACCTTTAGTGCCGGTTTAGCTGGTTTCATTTATGGTTGGTTTTTGTGGCGTAAAGAACGTAATTGGAAAAATATTCTTATAGCAGTTGTTTTAGTAACCTTTATTGTAAACTTAGGATTTGGATCTCTATGGATTAAAATGATGCAAGGTAAAGCTTGGGCAGCATTCATGCCAATTCGTATCGCTAAAAACGCTGTTTCTCTTCCATTGAACACAATTATTTTAGTGATTATCCTAAAATTGCCTGTAATTGATCGTTTAATCAAAAAATTCCAATTTTAAACTTTATGGTAGCTCTTTTAGGTAGGTAACGCACTACTTACTATTTATGAATTATCTTATAAAATTAATAAAAAGGGGCTGTATCATAAGTCTCAAACCGAAAAACCACTATAAACGTTGTTTAA